>DASTBI010000213.1 GCA_035712145.1 Candidatus Eisenbacteria bacterium
CCAAAGCCCGATCTGCTCGCCCGCTGCTCCGATTTGGTCGATCTACCGCTGCTACGGCCGGCAGATCTCAATCCGTATGGCCTCGCCGTGATTGTCACCTCGCCTGATCCACGGCAGTGGCGCCACCTTTGTAACTACTCAACTGGGGGCGAGAACGGTCCTGCCGGATAGGACGGCATAGATGGCGTGGTAGGCGTCGATGCCACGCCGAGCGGCGGTGCCGACCACCGACTGGACCGCGGCGCATAGGTCCGGCCCCCAGGTTGACCGAAAGCCGCCAGTTACCTTGCGGTACACCACCATCGGCCGCAGATCACGCTCGCTGCCGTTGTTGTCCGGCGGCGCCTCCGGGTGCTCGAGGAAGGTGAACAGGCTATCGCGCACCGCGAGGTAGCGCCGGCGCAGCCGCTGAGCGTGGCGATGACTTGGCTGCAGCGCCAGAACCCGGTCCAGCTCCCGTTCCAGACGACGGCGGTATTCCCGTCGGGTGCTGGCCTTGAGCGCATGGCGGCGACGGGCGAGCACGACGGCCCGGAGCAGGAGCGCCTTCAGCCGCGGGGCAAAGACGGTGTCACCCGCCTCGACCGCATAGCCCAGGTCGCGCAACTGGTGCGCCAAGCAGACCTGCCAAAGGTCGGCATGGCCGCGCTGGGCGCTGTAGAGGTCGGACACCCAGATCGCCGGCCGGTGCCCGCCCAGCACCTCCCGCACCACCGCCCGGCCGCGGCTCGGCCGGATGACATGGATCACGACCTCATCGTTCCGGAACACCCAGTTCCAGCAGGCCCGGCCGTCGACCCGCACCGTGGTCTCGTCGGAACAGACCACCCGGGCACGCCGCAGGCGGGCGAGGATGGCGGCGGCCTCGTCCTCGAACCGCGGCTTGACGCGGCGGAACAGGGCATCCAGGGCGCCTTCGCTGATCGGCAGCACGAACAGGTGCAGGAAGAGACGGCTGAGCCGCCGGTAGCTGATGGCGTGGGTGAAGCGCAGGTAGAGCGCCAGCGCCAGGATCGAGACGCCGAACGGGGTGCCTTCCTCCAT
>DASTBI010000214.1 GCA_035712145.1 Candidatus Eisenbacteria bacterium
AGCCCGAGCCAAGCCCAGGTCCTCGCGCGCCGCTCACGCGCCGGATGCACGAACCGTCCCTGGTCGCGAGATGCCATGGTCCCAACCATAACCCGGCAGCGCTCGTCGTGCCGGAGGGAGCCGCGCGAAAGTCTGCCGCAACGAGCCCCGGAGACTCACGAGGAACGACCCCTCGTCAGCAGAGAGTGAACGTAACTAGCGAACCACGACCAGGCGCTTCGTCACGTTCCGCCCCGGGACCTCGAAGCGGATGAAGTACAGCCCGGCCGCCGGATGCTCCGACCGCGGGTCCCACATCGCCGTGTGCTTTCCTGCGGGGCGCCGCGCGTCCAGCGGCTTCGCGATCATCCTGCCCTGAACGTCGTACGCCGCGATACGCACGTGGCCTGCCCGCGGCAGCGTGAACTCGAGACGAGCGACGCCGGTCGTGGGGCTCGGGCTCACGCGCGCCCACTCGAGATCGCTCGATCCGTCGGGTCGCTCCTCGACCCCGACGACCCACGGTATGCGCAACTTGGTCACTCCCCGGCGTGGCCGACCATTCACGGCGTCGAACAACCCGATGAATACGAATTCGGAAGACGTGGCCTGGACTCCGGTAACCTGCCCCAGGAAGTTGGGAATCCACGTGGGATCGACCGATCCGGTGACCGGGTCGATGACGGCGACGCTGTTCGTGCTGACTCCACCGATGACAGAGAATTGGCCAGTCGCGATGATCCGGCTGCCATTGACGACGACCGCATTGACCCAGTGGTTCGAGTTCGGGTTCCAGGCATGGGCCGTTCCCGCGGCGGCATCCAGCGCCGCGATCCGGTTTCGCGCCTGCCCACCGATGGTCGTGAACATGCCACCTGCGTAAACGGTGGTCCCGTTCCTGGCGATGGTCCATACCTCGTTATTCGCGTTCGGGTCCCAGGAGCTCGCCACTCCGGTACCGACGTCGATCGCCGCGATTCGGTTTCGTGGGATTCCGCCGACGCTGGTGAAGGCGCCGCCCGCGTAGATCGTGGATCCATCCACAGCCAGCGCGAGCACGTTGCCGTTGACGTTCGGGTTCCACGCGGTCGCCGTTCCGGTGATCGCGTCCACCGCGGCGATCCGGCTACGAGCCGCGCCCCCAAAATTGGCGAACGCTCCGCCCGCGATGACGTTGCCTCCGCTCAGAGCCAGAACGCTCACGTCACCATCCGCCCCCGGATTCCATGCCGTCAGGGCACCGGTCGCGGCATCCACGGCGGCGATCCGTGAACGCGCGACACCGCCGACGGTCGTGAAGCTTCCCCCGAAGTAAACGGTGGCGCCGTCCGTCGCGATGGCGCTCACGGCGCCATTGACGTTGGGGTTCCACGCCGTCGGTACGCCGGTCCCCACATCGAGGGCGGCGATCCGGTTGCGCTGTGTCCAGTCCATCGACGTAAAGCCTCCTCCGACCCACACCAGCCCCGCGCCGAACGCAATGGCGTTCGCGCCGCCGTTCATTCTCGGCTCCCACAGGATGTGGAGCCCCGTCGTTCGACTGAGGGCCCCAAACCCGAGCGTGGGATTGCCTCCCACGGTGGTAAAGGATCCGCCCACGTAAACGGTGCTGCCTTCCACGGCCAGCGAGTTGATCGTGCTGTTGGCAAGGGGATTCCAGCTCATCAATGCGCCCGTCTCGATGTCGAACGCTGCCCCTCGGTTGCGTCCGAAGGCAATCCCAACCTGCGTGAAGGCGCCTCCGGCGAAGAGGGTGTTGCCGTCCTGGGTCAGCACATTCACGAATCCATTGAGGTTGGGATCCCAGTCCAGGAGAGCACCGGTGGTGGCGTTCACAGCAGCGAGCCGGTTCCGTGTCGTCCCAACGATCGTGGTGAAGAGCCCGCCGACGAAGAGGGAGTCTCCTTTCAGCAACAGCGCGCGGACCTCCGCGTTGGGGTTCGGATTCCAGCTCGTTGCCGCGCCGCTTCCGGCGTCGAGCGCCGCGACGAAGTTGCGGGCGATCCCGGCGATGGTGGTGAAGGCCCCTGCGACGTAGACCGTGCTCCCGGAAATCAAGAACGACTTGACGTCGGCATTCGCGCCCGGATTCCAGGCGGTCGCCGCGCCGCTCGTGGCATCGATGGCGGCGATCCGGTTGCGCGGCTGACCGCCGGTGGTCGTGAAGGAGCCACCCACGTACACGACGCCTGCATCGACGGTGAGCGTGAGCACGGTGCTGTTGGCGCCCGGATTCCACGAGAGAACCGATCCATCGGGTCCAATTCGCGCGAGATTGGTCCGAGAAAGGCCGCCGACCAGAGTGAATTGGCCGCCGAGGTACCAGCCACCGGAACCGTCGGGAGCGATGGCATTGACGACGCCCCCCACCTCGGGGAGCACGACCGGCTGCGGGGGCGACGTCGTGGTGAGCCCCACGAGGCCGCCGACGGGCCGTCCGACGAACTGGAAGTCGCCTCCGATGTAGAGCGTGTTTCCGGAAATCGCGACCGAGCGGGCGTACGCGCCGGTCGTTTGGTAGAAGCCGGGGTAGGGGAGGATTTCGGCGCCCGCGATGCTCCCCGAGCAAGCGAGTGCCAGGCAGACTGAAGAGGCGGTGCCAAGTCCACTGAGCATGCGGCCATGCCCGTTCATCGTCGTCCTCCGGTTCGATGGGGTCCTTGAGCGTGTACCTCGCGTGTCGCCCCGGGGGGAGGCGTGAACCGGGCGAGAGCCCGGATGACCTGTCTACGTCTGAGCCTCGATGAGCGAACAGAATCCGATAGTCGAACGACTCAGCGATCGGACGACGGTCAGCTTCTTCGCGGTCACCTGATCGCGTGTTACGAGTGCGTGCCCGATTGTGGGCGAGAGCACGAGAGGCAGAATGCATACAACTCCACCGGCAGGCGGTGGATCGACACTCTCATCGCGGCCTTTCGCTCGTGAGCAAACGCTTCGTGCTCTCGAGCCGGTCGAAAGGCGAGCGCCCTCGACGCATCTGGAGCGGGAGTCTAGAATCTGGACGAGACGCCGTAAATACAAATCCACGCCCCCGTTTGACCCTGGTCGCGTTCGAAACCAGACTGGCGCCCCGAGATGCTCCCCGCCCGCGCGCTGTGGTCGACACTCGCCCTGCTGGTCATCGCCCGGGCTGTGTTCTCCTTCGTGCCCTCGATGGCGGGGTGGGGGCTCAACGTCCAGCGCTTCCTCGATCCGATCTCCGGCTGGGGTTTGTGGGGTCTGGCGGCGCTCGCGCTGGTTCCTGCTGTCGCGAGGCGCGGCGTTCCTGCGCTCGAGAAGGCCGGCGACCGGCTCGCGC
>DASTBI010000215.1 GCA_035712145.1 Candidatus Eisenbacteria bacterium
GAAACCCAGTCGCCGATGTGACCGCTCGCGTCGACCGCGCTGAAGAGAACGTCGTTGCGTGGGAGATGGGTGCTGTCGGATCCACCGAGCACGTAGACCATCGTGCCGACACCGCCACCGGGAGGCCCGGCCACGGCTGCGGCATGACCACTGAGACCGACAGGGAGCGGCGTGCTCGCGCTCCAGTTGATCGTCGAGGGGCTGAACGTCGCGTTCTGGGTCACCGTGAACTGAACCGTATCGCTCATGCCTTTCGCGGTCTGGACTCGAACCGGGCCGGTGGCCGCGCCGGATGGGACGGTGGCCACGATGAAGTCGTTCGTCCAATCGGACCTGATCGCGATCACGCCGGCGACGCTGCCTCCGCTTCCATTGGAGAACCAGACCCGTCCTGACTGACCCTGAAAGGAGCCGAAGTTCGTCCCTTCCAGAATGGCCGTGCTGCCGACCGGGCCGGAGGGTTGGGTGGCCCCGTTGATGGTGATGAGAACGGGCGGGCCCGACAGCACCGGGTCGAGGAGGGCAGAGCCTTTGTCGCCGCCGCACCCCACGAGCGGGCCTGCAACCAGGGCGAACGCCAAGATCGAGCAATGCTTCAGCGCCATGACGCACCTCTTCGGCCAGTGAGATCGCCGGGGGGATGAGGGCCTGGGCCCTGACACGCCAATGGGACCGTTATCGACCCGTGGGGTGCGGAACTACATGAAGCTCAAGGACTGGATCCGCCGAGGTTTTCTTGAAGATAGGAGAGAACCGTTCGAAGCACGCTCGAGGTGCGCGGCGTGGGATCACCGTTGTCGAAGCCGTGTGCCGCCTGACGGTGATTGACGATCACGACAGGTGCATCTGCCGCGAGTGCCTCCTGGACAAAGCGATCGACTCCCTCGAGCAGGTCGGGAATCTCGTCGCGGCCCGCGCGGACGAGCATCATCGGCGCCATGGAGGCCGCGCTCTCGCCGAGGTGAGGCCCGGGTGAGCACTCCTCGAGCTGCGCCGCGGTCAGGTGCTGCCTCAGGTGCGTGGAGACGCGCAGATCGATGATGGGATAGATCGCCACGATGCAGCGCAGCCATGGTGGACGGCGCCGGATGGGCGGGCCCAGCAGCATGCCTCCTGCCG
>DASTBI010000216.1 GCA_035712145.1 Candidatus Eisenbacteria bacterium
GGTCTCCGTGCTGCTCGGCAATGGAGACGGAAGCTTCGGACCCAAGACCGACTTCAGCGCGGGGATGGGTCCTCACTCCGTGGCGGTCGGTGACCTGAACCGTGACGGCAAGCCTGACCTGGCGGTGGCGAACTGCTTCGTTGGCGAAGGCGTCTCCACCGTCTCGGTCCTGTTGGGTCGCGGTGATGGGACCTTTCCCCACTACACCCAATACCAGGCTGGATACAGTCCTACGACGGCCGCGATAGGGGACTTGAACGGAGACAGCAAGCCCGACTTGGCTGTCGTCAACTACGGCTACACTCAGGACTCTCCCAGCTCGATCTCGGTGCTGCTCGGCCGCGGGGACGGCAGCTTCGGGACCAAGACCGACTACCAAACCGGGGATTATCCCAACTCCGCGGAGATTGCCGATCTCGACGGCGACGGCCACCTCGAACTGATCGTGGCGAACTACATTTCGACCACCGTGTCGGTCCTTCGAGACGACAGCCATGGCGGCCTCACGGTGACGAGCTTCGCCATGGGGTACTACCCCTACTCCCTGGCCATCGGCGACTTGAATGGCGACGGCAAGCCCGACCTGGCAACCGCCAACACAGCCGGGCCTGGAATGAGCACGACCACGGGTGTCTCGGTGGTGCTCGGCAACGGCGACGGGACCTTCGGCGTCGAGACGAGATTCGGCACTGGAAGCTATCCCCAATTCGTCGCGATCGGCGACCTGAACGGCGACGGCAAATTGGATCTGGCGGTGGCCAACCAGGGGTACTACGAAGACGAACAGGCTTCGATTTCGGTGCTGCTCGGCAATGGCGATGGAAACTTCGGGGGCAGAACCGACTACACCCCGGTCGCGGGCCCCACCTCGGTGGCGATCGGCGATCTGAACGCCGACGGCAGGCTAGATCTCGCAGTCACGAACAGTTGGTCCAACACGGTCTCGGTGCTGCTCAACACGGGCGTCGTGTGCAACCCGGTGCCGATGAGCCTCGAGGTCTCCCCCAGCATCATCCATCTGCAATCGCCGGGGCATTGGGTGACGGCAACACTGGAGCCCGAGCCTCCGGCATCGCCCATCGACATCGACATCCCATCGATCCTCCTGAACGGGAGCGTGCCGGTGGATGCCTCGGGGCCGACCTCGATCGGGGATGTGGATCAGGATGGCCGCCCGGACCTCACGGTGAAGTTCGACCGTGCGGCGGTGGAAGCGACGGTGAGCGAGGGCGATTCGGTGCCCGTCACCGTGACCGCCAGGATCGGGAATGGGTGCTTCGAGGCGACCGACGTGATCCGCGTGATCCGCGCGCGCGTCACGTCACCGAGCGCCGGGAGCGAAGTCCAGGGCGGGAGCACCGCCGAAGTACGCTGGGACACCCCGGCCGGTGTCGAGGTGCAATCGGTCGCCCTGCTCTTCTCCGCCGATGATGGAGCGAACTGGGCTCTCATCGCCCGCGAGCTGCCCAACACCGGCAGTTCTTTCTGGACGGTGCCAAACCGTGGCACCCAACGGGCCCGGATCGCGACCGTGCTCGTGGAATCGGCGGATGAGGCCGGTTTCGAGGTGAACGGTGTGCTCGCCAGGAGCGAGCGATTCACCATCACGACCCCTCCCGGATGGGTCGAGCCGGGCGCCTCGTTGGCCCTCCATGGTGCGGTGCCGAACCCGAGCCGCACTCTGAACGTGAGCTTCACGCTTCCCGACGACAAGCGGGCAACGCTCGTGGTCTACGACGTGAGCGGGCGTGAGGTGAGGCGACAGGAAATCGGTCGCCTGGGCGTGGGCCGGCATGTTGTGTCGATGGGTACGGTGCCCAGCCTCGCTCCCGGGATCTACCTCATCCACTTGATCCGGGGAGATCGTCAAATGGTCGCGCGAGCTGCCGTGATTCGGTGAGGAATAGCGACTCCACGCGCGCGGTCGCCTAGACGGCGACACCGTGGACGATGGCATCCGCCAGCTCCTGAGGTCGATGCTCTTGCATGTATCGATCTTCGCTGGGCATCCAGTCCTCCTCCCACCTCCGACGTGCAGCCTCGCCGTCGCGTTCGAGACCACGCAGCAGGCGAAGCTCGCGAGGGCAATCCACCCAAATCCGCAGATCGTAGAATTCGGCCACTTCGCGCCTGCTCGAGTACACACCTTCGACGAGGACGACTCGATCAGGAGACACCTCGCACGAGTCCGTCAGACTGTCCTTGCCCCAGTCGTAGCGGTCGTACCGCGCACTCGCGCCGGTTCGAAGCGGGCGCAGGACTTGGTCGCGGAGCCGACACCAATCGAAGTCCCCACCGATCGGCTTCTCCGTGGGCGCGCCCGCAGGCCGGAGACCCGAGGGAAGAAAGAAGTCATCGACATGGATGGTTGACGCGGGCACTGCGGACTCGCTCAGGATCCTCCGGAGAGATTCGGCGAGGAATGTCTTGCCTGAACCGCCGGGACCGTCGATCGCGACGAGGACGATCTCCTTGTCGGCGTAGAGCGCGGCCAAGGTGGACGCGATGTCTGGTGCCTGCTGGTATTCCATAGCCGTCTTCTAGATCACGAGCGCCTGCAGATGCATCACCTCAACTTGGAGACGGTCCGGGTGATCTTGCCGGAGGGATCGTCCAGGCGCACGAAGTAGAGCCCGGCGGGCGCCGATCCGCCGCCGTCCAGAAGGCCGTCCCAGGCGCGAGTCTGTCGGCCGCTCGTGATCCATTCATGGTTCACCAGCGCGCGGACACGACGGCCCGAGAGGTCGAACACGCCAAGGCTCACGAACCCCGGCCCGGTGACGGCGAACTGGATCTCGGTCGAGGAACCGAAGGGATTCGGTGACGCCGATAGCGTCGGGCCTAGTTCCCCGTCATCGATCCCAACTGCGCCACCGAAAGGCTTGGCGTCGACCACCAGCACCGAATCGAAGCAGAACTGCGAGTGGAGCGAGATCTGCGTCTTGATCTCCGGGAAGGGGGCGCCAGGCGAGCGCAAGCCGCTGTCGAATCGCTGGGGCGGACCTCCATCGAAGGAGAGATCGAGGGTGAGCTGCTCCATCACCGCCACTTCGCCGCCGCGGCGATAGGTGCCCGAGCCGACGATCGTGATCGGATGGGTCTGGTCCGGGACTCTCCAGCGGACGTCGCGCACGTCGTAATAGGTGTAGAGCGGGTCGACGCCGGACTTGCGCAGCGAGAAAGTGCCCGTCAGCGGCGAGCGGCTCATCACCGGGCAGGCACATGGATCGAAACAGCCATACTGGAATTCGCTCGGTGGAGAGGCGAGCGAGTAGACAAGCGAGTCAGGAACCGAGCTTTGTGCGGTGGCGTGGACGGTGTGGAAGAGCGTCCAGGCGATCGCGACGATGATCAGGGTACGAGAGCCGATCATGGCGCGTCTCCTTCGAAGGCGGTCAGAGGTTCGCGGCCGAAGGAA
>DASTBI010000217.1 GCA_035712145.1 Candidatus Eisenbacteria bacterium
GAGATGCTCACCACCCGGTATTGGGCGAACAGGTCGCCCGACTTCACGGAATAGCTGGTGCCAAGATAGACGACGATGGCCCGCTGAGCATCAGCGTCGGTGACGATCGCGGTGACGACCGGTTGGGGGATGGGGGCTGGAGCGACCGGCCTGTAAACGGGAGTCGCACGCGGACCCGCCACACGCCCGAAGCTGAACGGATCCCGGAGCGCCGCGAGCGAAGGCGTGGTATCGGAGCGACTCAGCGCTCGCTCCAGCGAGGCATAGGGGTCCGCGACTGGACGGAGTTGCCGCGGCGCGGACCTCCACGTGCCCGACTGCCGCAGAGCATCCGACGTCTGATTACCGACGATGATGAGGAGCGCGAGCGCCAGGATGGGAGGAATGAACGTGCGAGCGTTCACGAGCGTCTCGGTCCCTCTGGCTGCTTGATGATGTAACGAGTCACCCAGAGATCGAGCAAGGGCTCACCGGGAGGATCGCTGACCAGGTCGAAGCGGTCGATCGCGATCAGCCGGTTGGAACGACTCATGTCATCGACGAACGCGACGAACTCCGAGAACGAGCAACGGATCTTGAGGTGAGCCCGCACCTGGATGGCTTGAGCCTCCTGCGCAGTGATCCCCGGCTCCGTGGCCAACACCTGAAGCCCATGCCGGGTCGTCAACTGAGTCAGATCCTCGAGCAGGCCGGCGGTCAGCGCCCCGGATTCCCGTTCCATGCCGGCCGCGGTCGCGGGCAGGGCATTCTCGACGATCAGCGCCAGGACTCGGGGCGGCATGAGCGGGGGCGGGGCTTCGGTTTCCACTGCGAGCCCGAGATCCCCGGCGCGCTTGAGCGCCAGATGGTAACGATGAGCCGCGGGCTGAAAGACCAGGAGATGGACCACGATGAAAACCGCGAATACCAGCACGGCGAACATCAATTGCCAGTGCCGGCGCAGCTGGGCGGACAAGATCGGGCTGATCAGCGGCATTCGATCACGAACTCCGAGGCGGAGGAGCCGCCTCCGGTCATCCGACTCTGCGTGAGCTTGATGGTCTGGTAGCCCGACGAGAACATGGCGTCCTTCTGCAGGACCGACACGAGTTGAACGACCGCTCGCATTGCATCCTGATTCGGGCCGGGTCGCAGCTCCCCGGCGATCACCAGCTTGTTCTGATCGGCGGGCTTGGTCGAGTTCTCGGGGTTCACGCCGATCCGGGTCAGCGCCACGTTGTTGGGAAGCAAGGCCGACAGCCGCAGCATCTTGTCACGCCAGCGGGCAGGGCTCGTATGGAAGCGCTCGACCGCGGCGAGCTGGGCCTGATCCACGGTCCAATCCTGTTGCGAGCCCTGAGTGGCCTTCAACCTCGCCGACCGACGCTCGACCTGGCCGACACGCTTCATCAGCGAGGCGCAGTTGAGGCCGTAGAGTCCCACGACCACGGCCAGCATGCCGAAGTAAAGAAGCCACCCGCCGAGCGCAAACAGACGGGCGCGTGTCCGCGCTCGCTCGCGCAGGAAGACTTCGCGGCGGAAGTTGATCGTGAAGATCGCGGTCAAGAGGACCTCATGGTGAGACCGTAGGCCAGGGCGAACTGCGGTCCCCCCGTGCCTCCATCACCATTCAGCGGATCGAAGAGCAGCACCGGAACGTTCAGCATCTCGCTGAGACGCTGAGGCAGACCTGGCAGTCTCGCCGAGCCCCCCGAAAGCCACAACCTCGGCAGCATGGGCAGGTGCGCCTGAGTCCGGTAAAACGCGAAAGACCTTAGCACCTCGTCCACCAGCTCTCGGCGCAACGTCTCCTGGATCGACTGGAACTCCGGAGCCTCCCAGTTCACCCGCAAGCCAGCATGCTCGTCTCCGACCGCGAGTTTCCATTCCTCGGCCTCGGCCACGTCGATTCGCGCATCGGCGGCGATGGCCCGGCTCAGGTGCTGGCCACCGAAATCGAAGCGCCGAGCGAAGAAGGGCTGGCCGCGCTGATAGATGGTGAGATGGGAGGAGTGGTTGCCGAGGTCCAGAAGCACGCTCGCGTCCTCCCCGAGGTCCGGGTCCTTGCCCACGGCGTTGGCGAGCGCGAGCGGAGCGGCATCCACGACTTCCGGCTCGATGCCCAACAAGCCTAGCGGCTTGAGGTGCCGCTCGAGGTGTTCGCGTGGAACCGCGGCGAGCAGGAG
>DASTBI010000218.1 GCA_035712145.1 Candidatus Eisenbacteria bacterium
CATCACCGGCACGCTCGGTCAGGGCGGGATGGGCATCGTGTACTCGGCGCGGGACGAGCGGCTCGGCCGGGAGGTCGCCCTCAAGACCATGACCTCGCTGGCCGGCGACGAGACGGCGCGCAAACGGTTCTGGCGTGAAGCCCGGGCGGCGGCGAGCGTCAATCATCCGAACATCTGCCAGCTCTACGAGATTGGCGAGGAGAACGGCGAGCTGTTCATCGCCATGGAGCTGCTCGAAGGCGAATCGCTGGCCGAGCGCCTCAAGCGCGGTTCGCTGAACGTGTCCGAAGCGTTGCCGGTGGGGCTCGGGATCCTGGCGGCTCTGTCGGCTCTCCATGCGCGCGGCATCGTGCACCGCGACCTCAAGCCCTCGAACGTCTTTCTCACCCCTCACGGGGTGAAGCTGCTCGACTTCGGTCTGGCGCGACCGACGGATTCCGAAGGCGCGCGGCCTCTAGGCACCATGATCGACCTGACGAGCCCGGGGATGATGATGGGCACCCCGCGCTACATGTCGCCCGAGCAGATCACCGGCGAGCCCATGGACGCGCGCAGCGACCTCTTCGCGACCGGCGCGATCCTGTTCGAGTCGCTGTCGGGACGTCCCGCATTCAGCGGCCGCAGCGTGGTGGAGATCATGCACGCCACCCTCCACGAGCAGCCACCCGCACTGACCGGTTCTCCGGCCGTGGCCGCCGTGGATCGCGTGATCCGCCGTGCCATGGCCAAACGTCCCGCCGACCGCCCGTCGTCGGCAGACGCCATGGCCGACGAGCTGCGCGCCGTGCGCGTGGCGTATGGCGACGAGACCCCGGCCATGGCGCGCGCGCTCACCCGGCTGGTCGTGCTGCCGTTCCGCGTGCTGCGTCCGGATCCGGAGACCGACTTCCTGGCCTTCAGTCTCCCGGATGCGATCTCCAGCTCGCTCTCCGCCTTCAGCTCGCTGGTGCTGCGCTCGAGCGCGTCCGCGACACGATTCCAAAAGGAGACCCCGGACCTCAAGGCGCTGGCCGCCGAAGCGGACGTCGACCGCGTCGTCATGGGCACGCTGCTGCGCTCGGGCGATCAGGTGCAGGCGACGGCCCAGCTCGTCGAAGCGCCCGGAGGCACGCTGCTCAGCTCGCACACGGTGCTGGCATCGCTGGGCGACCTCTTCAAGCTGCAGGACGACATCGCTCGCCGCGTGGTGGAAGCGCTCTCGCTGCCGCTCACGGGCGCCCCGTCACCGACGCCCGATCGCCCGCACGACGCCAGCGCCTATGCCCTCTACCTTCGCGCCAACGAGCTGGCGCTGCGCTACGAGCACATTCCCGAGGCGCGCGAGCTCTATCTGCGCTGCGTGGAGATGGACCCCCGGTTCGCTCCAGCCTGGGCCCAGCTCGGACGGTGTCACCGCGTGATCGCGAAGTACATCGATCCCGCGATCGCCTCGCAGGCTGAAGCGGAAAAGGCGCTCGCTCGCGCGCTCGAGCTGAACCCGCGCCTGGCGGTGGCCCACAAGTACTATGCGGCGCTGGAAGCCGACATGGGGCAGTCCCCCCGCGCGCTCACCCGGCTTCTCGGCGAGGCCAGCCGCCACGGCAATGATCCCGAGCTGTTTGCCGGTCTGGTTCATGCCTGCCGCTATGCGGGTCTTTTCGAGCAGTCGATCGCCGCGCATCATGAGGCACGCAGGCTCGATCCCAACATTCCGACCAGCGTCGATCAGACCATCCAGCTGACGCCCGAGTTCGCCCGTTCGCTCGAAGAAGACCCGACTCCACCCGAAGGTGGCGCGGACGCGGTCATCCGTGTCATCAAGCTGGGCCTCGCTGGCCGCCGCGAGGAAGCGCGCCGCGACCTGCTGGCCGTCCCGCACATCGCGCGGATTCCGGTCTTCAAGCCGTGGACCGAGTTCCTCCTCGCGTGGCTCGAGCGGCGCACCGACGACATGGTCAGGATCCGCGGCACGCTCCACGCGGTCGGGATCCTGGACGACCCGGAGGCGATGTTCCAGGAAGGATGGCTCTTCTGCGACGCCGGCGATGCGAGAGCCGGGCTTGCGCTGATCGGCAGCGCGATCGGCAAGGGCTACTTCGCCGCTCCGACCTTGTCGTGGTCGAAGGCCTTCGACCCGCTGCGCTCCGACCCTACATTCCGGCAGCTGCTCGCGGACGCCGAAGCGGGGCGCGATCGCGCGCTGGCGACCTTCCGTGAAGCGGGAGGCGAGCGCCTGCTCGGCCTCGATCTGGTGAGCGTCTAGACACCGAACTGCCGCAGGTGGTGGTCGACGTGGAGATAGCCCCAGCGCAACCACTCCTTCCCGGACATCGGACCGAAGATCGGATGCGCGCGGACGGCGCCGCTCGCCACGGCTGCCGTGAAGCTCTCCAGCAGCGTTCCGACCTGCAGGACATCCGCCGCGAAATCGACCGGGCGCGTTCCGTGCTGGTGTTGATCGAGCTCGGGCCTCGTGGGGTATCCCTGCGGCCAGGGCAACGGCGAATAGACCGCCGCCCACTTGACCACGGTTCGATTGAACAGGGTGATGCCCGTGCTGACCTGCATCTGTCCCATGATGGCGCGCATCGCGTCGGCGAGGTGGCAGATCATCTGGTGGGCGTCCATGCGCCCCCATTGGCGGGGCGTGTCGGGGCGCAGCAGACCCAGCCTGCGCATCAGATCGGCCCGGTCATCGGGATGATCGAGTGTCTTCCATCTCCGCATGCCGGGACACTAGCATCGCTTGTGAGCCGGCCTCATCCGAGGTCGCGAGCCAGCAGCGTCCCCAGCATCCCGACTCGCCCCGTTCCCCTCGCCTGCCCGGGAAGGATGCGCACGTCGCCCGATCCGCTGTCGATCTTCACACGCCCGTGGCCATCACCGATCTTGCCGCGGACGCGGTCGCGGTCGATCTCGAAGGCCTCGTGCTTCACATCGAGATCGATGTCGCCGCTCGAGGCTTCGATCTCGAACTCGGCGCCGAAGTTCGCGGGGACCCTCAAGGTGAACGAGCCGGAGCCCGTATCCGCCCATATCTCCCGCGCGTCGTCGGTGAGGTCGAGATCGACCGATCCGCTGCCGGTATCGAGGTGGATGCGCTGGGCCGACACCGCCTGCAGCGTGACGTCGCCCGAGCCGGTGTCGGCGTTGAGCGCGTCCACATCCACGCGCGTGGCCCGCACGTCGCCCGATCCCGTATCGAGCATCAGCTCCCCGCCTCGCACGCCGCTGATCGTGACCTGGCCCGAACCGGTGTCCACCGAGAGATCTCCCTGGACGTTGCTGACCGTGACCTCGCCCGATCCCGTATCGAGCGAGATGTCGCCGCGAACATCGTGGACATCGAGCGGGCCGATGCCGTGACGCACGACCAGGTCTCCGTCGACGTTCTGCACGCGAGCGCGTCCGGCCACGTGGTGGACGATCACCTTCTTTCCCTGGGGCACCAGGATGCGCAGGTCGGCCCAGGCTTCGGCGCCGGATCCCGTGCCGCTCACCGTGGTCGTGCGCCGGCCGAAGAGCTCGAAGTCATCCCTGAAGATCCCGTTCTCGTCGATGCTCTGGGTGCGGTTCCAACGCCCGGGAAGCTTGGGATAGACGATGCGCCGCGCGGGATAGGCCACGGAGAGCGTGGTGATGCCGAGCCGCTCTTCGGTCTTCACCGACAGCGCGCCGGCGTCCTTGCCGCCGCGGACGATTTCCACGATGACCGCGGGACCCGTCCCTGGCTCGACGCGCAGCTCGCCCGCCACGTTGTGGATGGCCACCTGCTGGCCACTCAAGGTGTAGCGGTCACGCTGCTGCGCCGAGGGGTTGCTCGTCGCCAAGGCCACGGCGAGCACCAGAATACCGGCGGCCTGGGTGGCTTTGCCGGTGCGATGGCCGTGGGACCTCTTCATCGGATCCTCCCGCCGAACGAGAAACTCGTGCGGGGCGCGGTGGTTCTTGCGCCCTCTTGGAACGGTCAGACAGCGCCCGGCCCCCAAGGGTTGAAAGGGGAATGTCAGATGGGTCCCCCGGCGGGATGTCCTACGTCCCTCCCTGCTCCAAGGTTGCCGGGGCGGTTCGAAACTTCGGCATCCGAAGTACGGATTCCGCCGTAGAATGGGGCGCTCCAGCTTGGCCTTTGGCGCGCGGATCGCGGCCCCCGCCACCGTTCCCGAAGCGTCTGGATTCCAACCCTTTCCCCCGGCTGGCCGTCCAACGGGGCACGAAACGAGAGACGGGTCTCCGGGGAGAGAATGCTGCAGACCGACCCAATGGCCTCGCCCGCGGGTGTGGAGGCAACGGATGCGATGCTGGCAGCGGCCGGAGACGGTCGAGCCTTCGAACGGCTCTACCGGCTGCACGTCGCTCGGATCCACAGTCTGGCCCGGCGCATGGCCGGGAACGAGGACGCGAACGAGCTGACACAGGAGATCTTCGTGCGAGCCTGGACCAAGCTGAGCACCTTTCGAGGGGAAAGCGCCTTCGGCACCTGGCTCTACCGCCTGGGCGTGAATCTCATCCTCTCGCACCGCCAGTCGCGGTCGGTCCAGCGCCAGCGCATCGACGCGGGTCAGGAGATGGAGACGCTTCCCGCACGACCCGTCTCCACCGATCAGCGAGTGGATTTCGAAGGGGCGATCGCCAAGCTTCCGAAGGGAGCGCGGCAGATTCTGGTCCTGCACGACATCGAAGGCTACCGACACGAGGAGATCGCCCGGATGATGAAGATCACGTCCGGAACCTCCAAAGCCCAACTGCACCGCGCGCGCATGCTGATGCGCGCCGCGCTGAAAGCCTGAGCCATGAGCGACCGCTGGACCGAGCGCCTTTCCGAATACGTCGACGGGGATCTCAACGACCGCGATCGCGCGGCGCTCGAGGCCCATCTGCGCGGTTGCGCGACGTGCCGCGAAACCGTCGAGGAGCTGCGCGAGCTGGTGAGCCAGGCGCGAGCGCTCGAGCCGAGCGAGCCGGTCATCGATCTGTGGCCGCAGATCGCCGCTCGCATCGAAGCCGGCGCACGGCCGGCCTCGATGCGGAAGCCCGTGTCGTGGTGGGGATGGCGCCTGTCGCTGTCCCTGCCGCAGGCGAGCCTTGCCGCGCTGGGGCTGGTGGCGATCACGGCCGCCACGATGTGGTGGACGGTGGGACAGGCGCCGCGGCTTGTCACCCGCGGGCCATCGGTGTCCGGCGACCGAACCTCGACGGTCGGCGCCGGCCCGGCGGCGCCTTCCCCCGTCGCCTCCAATCAGGAGCCGGTGCAGTCTCCGGCTCCCGCGATCACGAACGCCGACGAAGCGTTCGCGGCGGCCTTCTACAATCCGCAGTACGACGCCACCATCGCGGAGCTGCAGCAGGTGCTCGAGCAGGAGCGCTCGCGGCTCGATCCCAAGACCGTGCAGGTGGTGGAGAAGAACCTGAGAATCATCGACCGGGCGGTCGCGGACGCGCGGCGCGCGGTCATGGCCGATCCTTCGAGCGTCTACCTCCGGGAGCACCTGGCCCGGGTGATGATGCAGAAAGTGACTCTCCTGCGGCAGGCGACCCAGTACGCCATCGCTCAGGGATGATGGAGAACGACGCCCCATGACTCACGCCGTCACCGCGCTCCTCTTCACCGTCCTCGCCGCCACCGGCGGCGTCGACACCACCTTCTCGGTCCGCAAAGGCACGCGGCTCGAGGTGGACAACTTCGCGGGCGACATCAAGGTGCGCGCGTGGTCGAAGGACGCGCTGCGCATCGAGGCCAGCCATTCCCGGCGAACTCGAGTCGACATCGACCGGTCGCAATCGGTCATCCGCCTGACCGCGGTCGGGCGGATGATGCCGGGGAGCGTCGACTACATGCTCACCGTGCCGACCTGGATGCCACTCGATCTGCACGGGATGTCCGCCGAGATCGACGTCGACGGCACCCGCGCGGCGGTCACCGCCAAGAGCATCAACGGCGACGTCCGCGTCAAGGGTGGCAGCGATGTCACGGCCTCCTCGCTGCAGGGCGAAGTGCGGGTCGAGGAGGCGAAGGGCCGGGTCGAGGTGAGCTCCACCAACTCGGGCGTCAAGCTGCGCCGGATCGACGGCGACGTCCAGGCGGAATCGATGAACGGCATGATCCTGCTCGACAAGGTGTCTGCCAAGTCTCTCGAGGCCACGACGGTGAACGGCTCGATCGTCTTCGTAGGGCCCCTCGTGTCGGGCGGGCAATACAACCTGTCCACCCACAACGGCACGGTGCTCGTGGGCCTGCCGGAGAAACCCAATGTCGCCGTCAGCGTATCCACCTTCAGCGGCGACTTCTCTTCGGACTTCCCTCTGGAGATCGAGGGCGGGCGCCGCTCCGGCAAGCGCTTCAACTTCATACTCGGAGACGGAAGGGCCAAGCTCGAGCTGGAATCCTTCCAGGGCGGGGTGCGCCTGGCGCGGATGAGCGCGCTGCTCGCGCGTCTGCCACGGCTCGAGGCCGCGAACGACGCCGATGACGAGGAAGACGAGATCGACTGGGAGCACGACCAGGACCACACGCCGAAACCCAAGTCCAAGAGCAAGAACAAGGAGTGAACGATGGGAACCCTGAGCGAACTCCTTCGCAACAAGGCCGCCCGGCTCGCTGGCTCGGTCGCCCTTGGCCTCGGCCTCATCACCCTCGGCCTCACGGCGATCGGTCTTCTCGGGCTGGCGCTTCCCGCCGGCGCCGGGAAGGACGATGACTGGGACGAGGACTGGTCGAGCAAGCCGCGCGTCCAGGGCACGCCCTTCCACTGGACCGGCCGGCTCGCCGCGGGCAAGACCCTCGAGGTCCACGGGATCAACGGCGGCATCGAGGCCACGCTGTCCAAGGGCAACGAGGCGCGCGTGGACGCGGAGAAGTCGGGCCGCAAGAGCGACCCGGACGAGGTCAAAGTCGAGGCCACCGAGACGCCCGACGGAATTCTGATCTGCGCCCGCTATCCCCGGCCGGATGGCACGCTCAACGATTGCCAGTCGGATCGCGGGCATCAGGTCCGGGACAACGACGTTCGGGTGAAGTTCAAGCTCCAGGTCCCGGCCGGCGTTCATCTGGTCACGCAAACCGTCAACGGAAGCATCGCGATCCACGACGTCAAGGGCGACGTGGAGGCGACCACGGTCAACGGCGGCATCACGGTGACGACGTCCGGCACCGCCTCGGCGACGACCGTCAATGGCTCCGTCAGGGCGCGTATCGGCTCACCGCTCGACGACGACGTGGAGTTCACCACGGTGAACGGCCGCGTGCTGGTCGAGCTGCCGAGCTCGATCAACGCGGACGTCAGCGGCAGCACCGTGCACGGCTCGATCCACAGCGACTTCCCGCTGAGCGTGAAGGGCAGGCACTTCAACCGGCGGATCGACGGGCGGATCGGGAAGGGCGGTCACGACATGAAGCTTTCGACCGTCAACGGGTCCATCGAGCTCCGCACGCTGGGCTCCAAGGGCAAGCGCACGGTCATCGAATCCGACGATGACGACGAGGGCGAGGAGTCTTAGCCGCGAGCGGGACCCGCGCGCCGGCCCGGCGTCCCCCGAAGGACGCCGGGCTTCCGTTTTTCCAGCCGGTCGGTTTCACCGCGGCGCGCCTTCCATCCTATGATTCCCGCTCGCTTGCGGCCGTGGAGAGTCGCCATCTTCCCCTTCCGAGGATCGGTTGACGCGCAACGGAGTCACCGAAAACGCCGGCCTGCCTTGTCCGGTCTGTCAGGGAACCCGTTTCCGCAAGCTGTTCACCAAGAAGGGCCGCGATTTCTGGAAGTGCACGGAGTGCGGCCTCGAGCGGCAATATCCCCTGCCGGCGATCGCCGACCTCCAGGCCTTCTATGAGCTTTCCTACGCCGCCGGCCTCTACCGTGAGTTCGCCTCCGCCGTCGAGCTCAAGCGGCTCACGGCCGAGCATCGCTTCCGGATGATCCGGGACGAATGTCCGGGACATCGTTGGCTGGATGTCGGCGCGTCGAACGGCGTGTTCGTCGAGTTCCTGCGCGCTCGGGGCATCGACGCCCACGGCATCGACCTCTCTCACGTCGCGGTGGCCCAGGCTCGCGCGCGAGGGGTGCCGGTCGAGTCCACGAGGCTCGAGGACTATCGCGCGGAGGCGCCGTTCGACGTCGTCAGCGCGTTCGACCTGATCGAGCACGCGATCGACCCGGTGGCGAGCCTGAGAGCGATTCACCTTCTTCTCGCGCCGGGCGGCAAGCTGGTGATCACCCTGCCGAACCGCGACAGCGCGATCCGCCGATTGATGGGGTGGCGGTGGTTCTTCTACATCCCCGAGGAGCACCTGCACTACTTCGGTCCTTCGACCATCCGCAGGCTCCTTTCGCGCGCGGGATTCGCCACGGAGCGCGTCGCGTCGATCTCCAAGCCGCTCAGCTACCGCTACTCGCTCGCGCAGCTCGCCGAATACAACCCCACCCTGCACCGCCCGCTGCGCTCGCTCTCCCGCGTCCTTCCTTCGCGCGTGCTCGACTGTGTGGTGCCGCTTCCGATCGGCGAGATGCTGGTGATCGCGCGCCGGGAATCCACGTCCATCGCTTGAAGCGCCGGCAGCGCCTTGTTACGCTCGCCGTGCATCGCGCCCGGTCGTTGGACCGGGCCTCCCGCATCGGAGGCGGGATCGAGCCCACACCCTGGAGCTTCGTGTTACGAATCTGCATCTTCATGACCGATAACAGCGTCAGGGAGGACGCTTCGTGAGCCCATCTCGCGTGCCTGAAGGCCAGCAGCGCGGATTCATCGTTCCGATCGGCGGAGCCGAGGACAAGCTGGGGGACGAGGCGATCCTCAAGCGCTTCGTCCGCCTGTGCGGCAAGCGCGAAGCGCGCATCGCGGTCATCCCGACGGCGTCCGAGCTGCGATCCACCGGCCGCCGCTACGAGGAGCTGTTCCGCGATCTCAAGGCCGCGAAGGTCTGGGTGCTCCCCTTCGAGTCTCGCAAGCAGTGCGAAGACCGCGAGGAGCTGGCGGTGCTCGAGAAGGCCAACGGGATCTTTCTCACCGGCGGCAACCAGGTGCGCCTCGGGACCACGCTGGGGGGCACGCCGGTGGCCAAGGCGCTGCGGCTCATGAACGCGAGCGGCGCGCACGTCGCCGGGACCTCGGCCGGCGCCGCCTTTCTCTCCGAGCACATGATCGCCTTCGGGGACGAAGGCTCCACGCCGCGCGCCGGCATGGTCTCGCTCGCCCCCGGGCTCGGCCTCACCAACCGCGTCGTGGTCGATCAGCACTTTCGCCAGCGTGATCGGCTGGGACGCCTGCTGGCGGCCCTGGCCTACAACCCGTTCGCTCACGGAGTCGGCCTCGACGAGGACACCGCGGCGTTCATCGGTCCCGATGACACGCTGGAGGTGGTGGGAAGCGGCGCGGTCACCATCGTGGACCCGGCCGAGATGGAGTACTCCTCGATGGACCAGGCGAAGCTGGGTGAGCCCGTCACCATGATCGGCGTGAAGATCCACGTGCTCGTCAGCGGCGCGCGGTACAACCTCCACGAGCGACGGGCCACGGCGATCCGCGCCGAAGCCGACGAGGACTAGCGGCTCAGCTCAGGCAGGCGAGCGGAATCTGGAACGGGCGCCGCCGGGCGCGAAGCGCGCCCGATGTTCAGCGGAACCGGTTCCCAGTGACGTGAGCAGGCTCTCGAGCGCGCTGACGTCGGCGGGCTTGATGAGGTGATAGTCGAAGCCCGCGAGCTCCGAATTCCTGCGGTCTCTGTCCTGCCCCCATCCCGTGAGCGCGATCAGCGTCACGTCGCGGCCCTCGGGCAGCAGTCTCATCCGGCGGGCGACCTCGTGCCCGTCCATGCCCGGCATGCCGATGTCCAGCAGCACGACGTCGGGTCTGTAATCACTGACCGCCGAGAGCGCCTCGGGACCGCTGTAGACGACGTGCACGTCCGCGCCGAGCAGCTTGAGCAGCATGCCGAGACTCGATGCAGAGTCCTGGTTGTCATCGACGACCAGAATCCGCCGCGGCGGCAGCATGTTGGTGGGGGCGACCGGCTCGTTCACGCCCATCCTTACCGATTCGCGCTCGACCAGCGGCAGATGCACCACGAATTCGCTTCCAAGTCCTGCCCCCTCGCTGAACGCTTCCACCGTTCCACCGTGCATCTCGACCAGCATCTTCACCAGCGTCAGTCCGATCCCCAGGCCGCCCTGGGCGCGTCCCGCGGAGCGGTCGCCCTGCGTGAAGAGATCGAACACCCGCGGCAGCATCTCGGCGGGGATGCCGGTGCCGTTGTCACGGACCGAGATCGCGACGCCTGGGCCATCGCGCCGGACCACGAGGCGGATCACTCCCCCTTCGTTCGTGTACTTGGCCGCGTTGTTGAGGAGATTGGCGAAGACCTGCGTGAGCCGGACCGGATCGCCTTCGACGGTGATCGGCTCGGGCGGCAGATCGAGCTGGAGCGCGTGCCCCGCGGCTTCGATCAGACCGCGGCTCGTGTCGACCGCTCCGCGCACCACACCCGCCAGCTCGACCAGCTCGGTGCGCAGCTCGATCTTGCCACGGGTGATGCGCGACACCTCGAGCAGGTCGTCCACGAGCCGGACCATGTGATTGACCTGGCGCTCCATCAGCTCGGTGACCCGCTCGGCGGTGGGATCGGCGTGTCTGGTCAGGCGCAGGATGTGGAGCGAGTTGCGGATCGGGGCCAGCGGGTTACGCAGCTCGTGAGCGAGGATCGCGAGGAACTCGTCCTTGCGGCGATCGGCATCCCGGAGTGCATCTTCGGCCCGTTTGCGGTCGGACACGTCGCGCATGAAACATCGGGCGTGGACGAAGCGGCCGCCCTCCCAGAGGGCGCTCGCATCGACGAGGACTTCCTTGATCGATCCGTCCTTGCAGCGCAGGCGAGCTTCGAAGTCGTGGAGGTGCTCTCCCCCGGCGAGCCGGCCCATCAGCTCGTCGCTGAGCGCCTGATCGACGTGAAACTCGCGGATGGAATGCCCGACGAACTCCTCGCGCTCGTAGCCGAGCATCCCGAGCTCGGTGCGGTTGACGCGCACGATGATGCCGTCGGCGTCGACCAGGTGGAGTCCCACGGCGGCGTTGTCGAAGAAGTCACGCAGCTCGCGCTCGCTGCTCTGGATTCGCTGCAGGTGCTCTCGCGTCTCGTACTGCCGCTGTCGTGAGCGCAGCGCGGTGCGAATCGCGCTCACCATCGAGGAGACGCGAATGGGCCGTTCCAGCACCGTGACGTTCCCCAGCAGGTCCATGGCTTGGGCGACGGTCGAGGAATCCGCGCCGGGTCTGGCCATGACCAGGACCGGTAGATCGGACCATGGGGATTGCGTCACCAGCCACCGGGTGAGCCGCTCGCGCTCGTGCTGGGCCACGGCCTCCTCGGGCAGGAGGATGGCGCCCGCGCCGCGCTCCACCTCCGCCACCAGCGCGTCCAGATGGGCGCAGCACGTCACGTCGATCAGGGCACGGTCGAGAATGGTCTCGGCCAGCGCCGCGTCCTTGGCCGTCGGGGCCAGAACGAGGACGCGGCGCTCGAGGTGATCGTCGTGGAGATCCCTCACGCGCCGTTCCCTTTGGGCCCGGGATCGTATACCGGGACCCCGGTGAGCACGCCTCGAAAGCCGCGCAGCGGCGGACCTACGTGGATTCCGCCCGGGTGCATACGGAGCTCGCGAATGGACCGTTCGTGCTGCCCCCCTCGCTTCTTCATCACCGAGATCGCCTGCCGCACCTCGCCGTCGGCTTCGAAGTAGCGGAGCAGGACCACGGCATCGGCCAGATAGCTGGCATCGACCGGCGTGACCATCGGGCCCCCGACCAGTCCCACGTGCGCACCGATCAGAATGGTGGCGACGTTCGCCTGGCCGAGGTAGGTGGTGAGCTCGTGGAGCTGGATGGTGAGAAACCGCTCCTCGGGCATCGCGTTGAGGTAGCCGTTCAGACTGTCGATCACGACGACCGAAGCGCCGTCCTGCTCGACCGCCCGGCGGATGCAGTGGGTGAACTCTCCGGGGGAGAGCTCGGCGGGATCGATCTGCTGCACGCTGACCAGCCGGTCCGACATCGCCTTCTGCAGGTCCATGCCGAGCCCCTCGCTGCGCTTCAGCAGAGTGTTGATGCTCTCATCGAAGATGAAGAACGCCGTCTTCTCTCCTTGCTGTGCTGCCGTCAGCGCGAACCGCGTGGCGAGCGAGGACTTCCCGCTTCCTGCCGGCCCCACGATGAGCGTGCTGCTGCTGCGCTCGATTCCGCCGCCGAGCAGCTTGTCCAGCTCCCCGAGGCCGCTCGCCAGCCGTTCGAGCACGGGTTGCTTCTGATGCTCGCTGGCGACCAGCCGCGGGAACACTTCGAGGCCACCGTGCCGGATGACGTAGTCGTGGTAGCCGCCTCGGAAGCCCACGCCGCGATACTTGACGACCGACAACCGGCGCCGCTCGGCTCCGTAGAGCGGATTCAGCTGCTCGAGCCGCACCACACCGTGAGCGATGCTCTGCACCTGGAGATCGTGATCGGTGCTCGTCAGGTCGTCGAGCAGGAGGACGGTGCAGTCTCGGCCGCTGAAGAATTGCTTGAGCGCGAGGATCTGCCGCCGGTAGCGCAAAGGATTCCCGGCGAGCAGCCGCATCTCGGAGAGCGAGTCGAACACGACACGACTCGGCTGCTTCTCCTCGACCTCCACCAGGATCGAGCGGGTGGTCTCGCCCAGCTCGACCTCGGAGGGGTGGAACATCGTGTACTGGTCTTCGGGGTGCAGGCTGTCCTCCGACGGAACCAGCTCATGAACCGAGACACCGTCGAGCGGCCAACCGTGCGAAGTCGCCACCGATCGGAGCTCCTCTTCGGTCTCGGACAGGGTCACGTAGAGGACCTTTTCTCCTTGTCGCGCTCCCTCGAGAAGGAATTGAAGAGCGAGCGTGGTCTTGCCCGATCCGGGCACGCCCTCGACCAGATAGAGGCGATGCGGGGAGAATCCACCCCGCATGATGTCGTCGAGCCCTTGGATGCCGGTGGACTTGACGGACGTCCTGGAAGCGCTTGGATCGGTGACGGTCATGGAGTCGGCCTCATCACTTCATAGCGAGCCATTCCTGCCTCTCCTGGCATTTTCTGCAAACAGATTTACAAGGCCTTGCAAGGCCTTCTCAACGCCCTCGCGGCGCGGGGAAGCGGCCCTCCGCAGGGATCCTGTTTAAGTCATTGCGGCCAGGGGGAACTCAAAGTCAGCGCCGCAACACGACGAAGTTGCGAGTCATCCGGCAGCAAGGGAGAGGCCGAGCTTCGCGCAGAAGCTCGGCCTTGCCGATCAGGCCCCGCGGGCGCCCGGCTCACGGGCAACGTTCCGCCCAACCGGGACCTTGGCCAGCTCCTCTTCGTCGACCCGTTGGAGGTCGCCATTGGCCGGTCCGTTGAGCACCTTGCCCTTGGCGTCGAAACGCGATCCATGTGCGGGGCAGTCCCAGGTCTGCTCCTCGGAGTTCCAGGTCAGGATGGCGCCGAGATGGACGCACACGGCCGAGCGGCAGTGCACCGTGCCGTCGGTGTCGCGATAGACGGCGATCTTCTTGAGGCCGCTGCGAACCACCGCCCCGGCGCCGCGCGGAACGTCGTCGATGTCGTCCACGTCGCCCGGAGTCACCCAGCTCGCGTACTGAGCGGCCATGTTGAGGTTCTCCTTGGTGTAGGAGAGCGCCGCGCGCAGCGACTTGCGGCTTGGCTCGTAGACCTTGGCCCACGAATTCTCGCGACCGAGGATGAGATCGCGCAGCAGGATTCCGGCGATCACGCCGTGCGTCATGCCGTTCCCGGAGTCCCCCGTGGCCACCCAGATCTTCTCGTCACCGGGGTTCTTCCCGATGTAGGCCACGGTGTCGACCGGTTCCATGACCTGCCCGGACCAGCGATGCTGGACGTCCCCCATGTCGGGAAAGCGCTCCCGTGCCCACCCTTCGAGCCGCGCATAGCGGTCCTCGGCGTCGTCTTCCTGCCCGGTCTTGTGATCCTCACCGCCCACGATGAGGATCTCGCTCCCGTCATCCTGGGAAACGACGCGCGCATAGTGATAGGGATGCTCCGTGTCCCAGAAGAGTCCAGGTTTCACCGATCCCGGCTGCACGGCGGCGCCGATGACGAAGGTTCGGTAGGCGTACTGCTTGGTGTGCAGCGTGAGCATGTCGTTGATCGGCGTGTTGGTGGCGACCACCACATGCCCGGTGGTGACGGTGACACCGTCTTCGGTCTCGACCTTCACGGGTTCGCCGTCCTTCCCTTCCTCGATCTTGCTGACGTGCGTGTCGGTGAAGATCGCTCCCCCCCGCCGCTCGATCGCCATCGCCAAGCCGTTCAGATAGCGCAGCGGATGGAACTGCGCCTGGCGCGGGAAGCGCAGGCAGCGTCCCGTGTCGAACGACGGGAAAGGCGCTCGCTCGACCCACGACACCTCGCTGAGGCCGATCCGGTGACAGACCTCGATCTCGCGCTCGAGCACGTCCTGAGGATCACCCGGCGGCACGAACAAGTAACCGTCGAGACGCTGGAGCTGGCATTCGATCCCTTCCTCCTGGACGATGCGTTCCACCTCTTCGATCGCCGCGCTGTGGCTTTCCGCGACCAGCCGCGCGCCACCTTCGCCATGGAGGCGCTCGACCAGCGCGTAGCGATCGTCGAACGCGTTCGAGACGTGAGCCGTGGTTCGCGACGTCTCGCCGCTGCCGATCCGGCCGTCTTCGAGGACGACCACCGTGCGGCCCTCCCGCGCCAGCTGGTGGGCGACCGAAAGGCCCGCGATCCCCGCGCCGACGACGCAGACGTCCGCGTGGCGGTCACGGTCGAGCTTGCGCCGCGATGCCAGCCGCTCGTCTTCCATCCACACCGAAACCGAGTGCCCTGATCCCGTGTCCATGGTCTCCTCCTCGCTCACCAGGGGTGCGCGTTCATCCTTTGGTTTGAGTGGACCGCCAGGCACGCCAGCGACGGTGGAGACGTCGTTCGAGAGTCCGGGGCCGTTCCCTGAAGACGATGGCGCCGAGCGTCATCGCCCGCTTCTGGAGCACGCTCCGCCGGCGTTCGATACGCTCGAGCGTCGCGTGACGGGTGGCGGCGTCGGCCGAGCGCGACGCCGACTGACGGAGCACGACGAGGTCGTGGTCCTCTCCCAGCTGATCCGAGAGACGATGCGCTCGGCGTGCCATCTGGCGCAGCTCCTGCGGCCATATCGGCTCGAGCATCTGCACGATGTGCCACCAGTACTTGGTCTGCTTCCTCCACTCGTGGAGACGCGAAGGCGACGGGTCGAGCCGCGCGGCCAGGAACGCCTTGCGGCCCGCTCGGTAGGTCCGACGCACCCCGGGGCCCAAGGCGGACCATCCGTGCCGGCGGGTGCGGACACGGCCGACGCGCTTGTGCGCCGACCTCAGGTCGGCGAGCACCGCGGCGATGCGCCTCGGGCTCTGGACCTTTCGCCTGGCTTCCTGGCGTTGGGTGACGAGCGCATTGCGAAAGCGCCGGGCATCCACCGCGCCGTCCAGCTCGAGGGCGTCCAGTGTCTCCACCAGCACCTTTGCGTCGCGTGCCTCGCTCAGCGGGCGCGCCGCGTCGCGCAGCGCCCGGTTCTCACGCCGGTAGGCACGGGTCCCGAGTGCTTCGCGCATGAGACGGAGCCCGGCACGCGCCCGCTTGAGCCGCTTGCGCGCCTCGTGCACCGGTTCGTCGGACAGCGGCTGACGGCCGTCGAGCGAGGCCCGCGCCTTTTCGACCTCGCGCTCCACCACCCGCTCCACGCCCTTGATGCCCGGAGTCTTCGGTCGCAGCCGCGCAGCCATGGCTATCCACCCACCTCGGCGCACGGGCACGCGCGCCTATTCATGAGCGAGCGCCTCACGCAGGACGCGCACTCGAGGCATGAGGAACCACAGCACGACGAACACCGCGAGCAACCCCGTAGCGAGCATGGGCACCAGGGCTCCTCCGCCGAGGATCAGCCGCGCCACCAGGTAGAAATCGAGGCAGATCCCGAGCGCGAGCGGGCCCATGCTCCACAGCAGCAGGCGCGTCGAGGTGGCGATGAAGGCTCTCGTCATCGAGCCCGCGCACATCTGCCGGTGGGCTGCGGCGGGGGTCATGATGATGGCCACCGCCAACGCCACCAGCGCGATGGCGATCAAGTGAAGCCTTTGCTCCCCGGGCGACAGCCGTTCCGCGAAGCTCGAGTTGAAGACCGCGATGAGCTGGAATCCGAACAAGGCTTGGATCCCGGGGAGCACCATGCGGCACTCCTCGAGCAGGAACTCGGCGGAGTCCTTGAGCGAGAGACTCTCCTCCTCGGGGCCGCGCTCGAGCCGGGCCTTCACCGGGCCTCCTCGCCAACGGCTCATCGGCTCGAGCTGCGCTTTCTGCGCGCGCGCTCGATCGTCTTTTTCTCCGGCATGTGGACCTCCCTGCCTGTGAGCCTTTGTGCAGAGTCGGGAATCCGCTTGTAACCCGTACGCTGCCCGACCCGCGCCAACACCTCGCAGCTGGCCTCGAGACCAGCCGCCAACTCGCGCCGGGATGGCGACTTGGCGGGAAGGGCGTGGGATGGCCCTGCGCGGCCAGGCTTCGCGATTTCTTGGCGCGCACCGTGCACACCTCAGACGAGCAAACCGCGAGCCGCCACGCGGGCCGCCCCGGCCCGTTCACGCAAGGCAAATCAGGGCGAGAGGGAAAGAACATGAAGGTCAAAGACATCATGACCAGCAACCCGGCGGTTTGTACGCCGGACACGATGCTTCCTGAGGTGGCGCGCATGATGGTGGACAGAGATTGCGGACAGATCCCGGTGATCGAGAGCGGCGCGAGTCCGCGTCCGGTGGGTGTCGTGACGGATCGAGACATCATCGTGCGCGCCGTGGCGCGCGGCATGAACCCGCTCGGCATGACCGCTCGCGACGTGATGACGAGCCCCGCGGTGACGGTCACGCCCGACACCAAGCTCGAAGACTTCGCCGGAGCGCTGGCCCAGAAGCGCGTGCGTCGCATGCCGGTGGTGGACGACGCCGGTTCATGCACCGGAATGGCCTCGCAGGCCGACATCGCCCAGCACGCGCCCGAGAAGCTCACGGCCAAGGTGGTGCGCACGGTTTCCGAGCCGATCTGATACGGCGTTCCGCTCGCCTTTGCTTGGGCTAAGGCAAACGAGGCGAGCGGAGATGCCGCTTCGCGACGAGCGCGAAGTCGCGTGTGTGCGATCGAAAGCGCGACGAGCGATACGGCATTCCGCTCGCCTGCCTGGGCTCCTCCAGACCGGGGCTGACGGACTCCCCGGTCCCTGCTAATCTCTCCGCCCCTCGAACGTGACGATTTTCGGCGCGCGCGCGCGTCGCAGCGTGGGGCCTTCGATGAAGCTGCTCGATTCCTCCGTCTATCTCGGACCCAGCATCCATGCCCACTTCCCCGTCATCCGGCTGACGGTGGATCTCGGCGAGCTGGAGCAGTGGCCGAGCATGAGGCTCGGATCGAGCTTCGTGGAAGGACTGCTGACAGCGCTCCCCGGCCTCAAGGAGCACGGCTGCTCCTACGGCGAGCCGGGTGGCTTCGTCCGGCGGCTCACCGAAGACGAGGGCACATGGCTCGGGCACGTGCTCGAGCACGTCGCCATCGAGCTGCAGAACATCGCCGGCGCCCAGGTCACGTTCGGCAAGACCCGCGACGCCGGCAAGACCGGCGTCTACGACATCGTCTACCAGTACGAGCAAGCCGAGGTGGGACTCGAAGCCGCGCAGCTCGCGATGCGCCTGGTGAGCTCGCTCCTCCCCGACTCGCTGCGTGCCGAAGACTCGCCGCCCGCCTCGTTCGACTTCGCGTCCGCTCGCGACGAGTTCATTCGATTCACGCAGCGGCGCGCGCTCGGTCCCAGCACCGCCGCTCTGGTTCGGGCCGCGGAGGAGCGCGACATCCCCACCATCCGGCTCAATACCCAGAGCCTGGTGCAGTTCGGCCACGCGCGCTATCAGCGGCGCATCCAGGCCACCATCACCAGCGAGACGCGGCACATCGCGGTCGAGATCGCTTCGGACAAAGAGGAGACCAACCGTATTCTCAGCACGCTCGGATTGCCCGTCCCTCAGCAGCGCCTGGTCTGGAGCGAGGAAGAGGCGGCGACGGCGGCGCAAAAGATCGGCTTCCCGGTGGTCGTCAAGCCCTACAACGGCAACCACGGCCGCGGCGTCTCGCTGGACCTGGGCGATGGCGCGCGCGTCCGCACCGCCTACCGCCAGGCTCGCGAGATCAGCCGCGCGGTGATCGTCGAGTCGTTCGTGACCGGACGCGACTACCGCATGCTCGTGGTCAACGGCCATCTGATCGCCGTCGCCGAGCGCGTGCCGGGGCGCGTGATCGGGGACGGCACGCACACGGTGGGCGAGCTGGTGGAGGTCATCAATCAGGATCCGCGCCGCGGCATCGGGCACGAGAAGGTGCTCACCCGCCTCGAGCTCGACGCCCAGGCCGAGCGCTGCCTCGCGGACCGTGGCTACACCTCCGCGACGATTCCTCCGGCGGGCGAGATCGTGCCGCTCCGCCTCACCGGCAACCTGTCGACCGGCGGAACGGCGATCGACGTCACCGACTCGGTGCATCCCGACAACGTCGAGATGGCGGTCCGAGCGATCCGCGCCATCGGTCTCGACGTCGGCGGGGTCGACTTCATCGCTCCCGACATCACCCAGTCCTACAAGGACGCGGGCGGCGCGATCTGCGAGGTGAACGCCGCCCCCGGGTTCCGCATGCACGTGGCTCCCAGCGAGGGCACGCCGCGCGACGTGGCGGGTCCGGTGATGGACATGCTGTTCCCGCCCGGCACGCCGGCGCGGATCCCGATCGCCACCATCACGGGCACCAACGGCAAGACCACCACCGCGCGCATGGTGGCGCACGTGCTCAAGCTCGCCGGCCGGACGGTGGGGCTCACCACGACCGACGGTGTCTATATCAACGGCCAGCTCACCGTGAAGGGAGACATGACCGGACCGGTCGCGGCCCGCATGGTGCTTCGCGATCCGAGCGTGGACATGGCGGTGCTCGAGACCGCCCGCGGCGGCATCCTGCGCCGCGGCCTGGGCTACCGGAAGTGCATGGTCGGCGCGGTGCTCAACATCCAGAGCGATCATCTCGGCCTCAAGGGCATCGACACGCTGGATCAGCTCGCCGAGGTGAAGCGCGTCGTCATCGAAGTGGCGCAGGACACGGCGGTGCTGAACGCCGACGATCCTCGTTGTCTGCGCATGGCCGACCACACGCGGGCGAAGAACGTCTGCTATGTGACTCAGCAGATCCACTACCCGCTGGTGAAGGAGCACATCCGCGCCGGAGGCCGAGCCTGCGTGCTGGAGGAAGGCGTCAACGGGCACATGATCACGCTGTTCGACCGTGGTCTTCACCTGCCGGTGATGTGGACGCACGCCATCCCTTCGACGCTCGAGGGTCGCGCCCGTCACAACGTCCAGAATGCGATGTCTGCGGCGGCCATCGCCTACGCGATGGGCGCCAAGATCGAGGACATCCGCCAGGGGCTGCGCACGTTCGACACCACGTTCGAGCTGGCGCCGGGGCGCACCAATGTCTACGACCGCCATCCCTTCAAGGTCATCATGGACTACGGACACAACGCCGCGGCGATCCAGGCCATGTGCGACCTGTCCGACCGCATGGAGGTCCGTGGGCGGCGGATCTGCGTCCTCGCGGCCCCGGGAGACCGTCGCGACGAGGACATCGCCGGGATCGGGCGCGCCGCGGCCGGGCACTTCGACCTCTACATCTGCCGGCGCGACGACGGGCTGCGCGGCCGCAAAGCCGACGAGGTGCCGCGCCTGCTGCGCGCCGCCCTCATGGAAGAAGGCGTGTCCACTCAGCAGATCGAGATGATCCCGGACGAGCAGGAAGCGGTCGCCACGGCGCTTCGCCGGGCGCGGCTCGGCGATCTGGTGCTGATCTTCGCCGACGCGCTGACCAGGACCTGGGAGCAGGTGGTGCACTTCCATCCCGAGGAGCCGCAGGATGGTCACCCCCAGACACCCGCGGCCGTGGACACGTCGGGCGCCGATCTCGACCTCGAGGAGGGACGACTGATCCGGGACGAGCGGGGCGTGCGGTTCGCGCGCGAGACCGAGGTCACCGACTGATGCCCGACGGGGCGCCATGAGGCTCCTCGACTCGCGGCGCCTCACCGGCCCCAGTCTGCTGCTCGACGGCCCCGGGGCCATCCTCGACATCGCGCTCGAAGGCGCCGACGCCGCGCCCGCGGCCGAAGCCTGGCGCTCGGCTCTCGATCGGATCCTGGCGGCCATTGGCTGGAAGCAAACGGTCGTCGCGGACCGCGCCCATCGAGACGGCCTCAACCTCGCGTTCGCGGCTCCCCCCGACACGCTGTACGCCGCCACCGAAGTGAACGAAGCGGCGTGGCGCGAGGCGGCGCGCACGCTGAGCGGCGAGCAAGCCTCCGAGAGCTTCGAATCCACGGTGAGCCGGCTGAGGCTTGCGATCGAGCGGGAGAGGAAGCCATGGCTGCTCGGGCTCCTGCGAGACGCCGAGGCGCATGGCATCACGATGCTCGCCGATGATCGCCGCGTGTCGGTCGGTCTCGGCGAAGGCTCGCGCGCGTGGCCCGCGGAAGAGACGCCGCGGGTCATCGAACGAATCCCGTGGAACGATCTCTTCGACGTTCCGACCGCTCTGGTCACCGGCACCAACGGGAAGACGACGTCCGTGCGGCTCCTGGGCGCGATGGCCGAGGCCGCGGGACTCACCGCGGGCGTCACCTCGACGGACCGGGTCACGGTCGGGGACGATGTGGTGGCCACCGGGGACTATTCGGGTCCCAACGGCGCCCGCACGGTGCTGAGGGACCGCCGGGTCCAGATCGCGATGCTCGAGGTCGCGCGCGGCGGGATCCTCCGTCGTGGACTCGGCGTGCCGCGGGCACGGGCCGCACTGGTCACCAACGTGGCCAACGACCACCTGGGTGAGTTCGGCATCTTCGACCTCGAAGCGCTGGCCGACACCAAGATGGTGGTCGCCAAAGCCATCGGCAGGAACGGCCACGTCGTGCTCAATGCCGACGATCCACTCCTTCTCGAGCGCGGCCGTGGTCTGCGTGTCCCGGTCATCTGGTTCACGCTGGATCCCGCGCATCCGGCGCTGGCCGCACACCTGGAAGCAGGCGGCCTGGCCTGCGTTCTCGACGACGACATGCTCGAGGTGGCGCGCGGACACGAATGGCGCGAGATCGTGCCGGTCGCCGACGTGCCTCTGGCATTCGGCGGCGCGGCGCGGCACAACATCGCGAACGCGCTCGGGGCGATCGCGGTGGCGATCGCGCTCGGCCTTCCCGAGTCCGCGATCCGCCGTGGGCTCATGGCCTTCGACAGCACCCCGGCCGCCAATCCTGGCCGGGGCAACGTGTGGCGCTTCCAAGGTCTCAGCGTGATCGTCGATTTCGCGCACAATCCTCACGGTCTCGCGGCGCTC
>DASTBI010000219.1 GCA_035712145.1 Candidatus Eisenbacteria bacterium
ATCACGCTGGGGCGCACCAACATCATCGAAGGCTCGGACGTGGTCACGATCAACGGACAGCCGCTGGCGAGGGGCCGCGACTACAACATCGACTACGACCTCGGGCGGGTGACGCTGATCCGCCAGCTCGGACCTTCCGACAATCTCAACATCGACTACTCCTACGCGCCGCTCTTCCAGCAGGCGGGGCGCACCTTGATCGGCAACGCCTTCCGCTGGGAAGGCCGCGACAAGAGCTTCGGCGGCGCCTTCATGTACGAGAGCAAGGGCGCCCAGGACCAGCGGCCGCGACTGGGCGAGGAGCCCTCGCGGGTCATGATCGGCGACCTGAACACGGAGTGGCGTTTCAAGCCGAGCTGGGTCACCCGGCTGGTCGATCTGCTGCCCCTGGTCCGCACCTCCACACCCTCCGAGCTGAACATCCAGGCCGAGGTGGGAGGGTCCCTGCCCAACCCGAACACCAAGAACGAGATCTTCATCGACGACATGGAAGGGGTGCGCGACGCGGTCTCCCTCTCGCTCGGCCCCCAGCGCTGGACGCTCACCAGCATTCCGCTGCGGGACCCCGGGACAACCCAGCTGATCGATGATCCCGCCCTGCCCGCCTTCCAGAAGAACGTCGAGCTCCACTGGTACTCGCCGCTCAACGTGGTCCACGAGCGCGACCTCAAGCCCACGCTCGACGATGCCCAGGGGGCCCAGAACTCCCGGCAGGTTCTGGCCCTTTCGCTGCCGAGGCGACCGAAAGCATACGAGCCTCCCGTCCAGCCGCTCTGGGCGGGGCTCACCTACCTCCTGGACCCGAACGGAATCGACCTCACCCGCTCGCAGTTCATCGAGCTCTGGGTGAACGACTTCCGTGACTTTCACAACAGCCGCGGCGCGTTCCCGGTCGACCGGGTCCGCGGCAAGCACGTGAAGCTCCACATCGATCTCGGGAGGGTCTCCGAGAACCAGCAGAGGGCGCCCAACATTCCGCCCAACACACAGCTTCTCGATTCGGAGGATCGCGCGCCCTACGACGATCAGCTGGTGGTGACGGACGAAAAGAACGAGGACACCGGGCTCGACAATCGGCTGTCCCCGGAGACGGCGCTCGATTTTCCTGGATCGCTTCCCGAGACATTGGCCGTCGCCCCGAACGAAGGGCCGGATCTCACGACCGTTACGTCGTTCGACCCTGAAGGGGACGACTTCGCCCAGCCGAATACGAACTACACGGACTGGGCCCCCCGGAAGTGGCGGTACACTAATGGAACCGAGGGGAACAAGAACATCCGGCCGCTGCCGGACTCGGAGAGCCTGGAAGGCGGCCGCACGTTGGACACCAAGCAGGACTACTACGAGTACACGATCGACCTGGGGGACAGCCTCCACCGCTACCTGGTGACCGAGGTCTACAGGCCCGGTGCAAGCTACCGCGACGGTGATCCGATCCCCATCGACAACGGCTGGCGCCGTTACCGCATCCCCATCGGCGATTCGCTGCGAACGACGTTCGGCGCTCCCGACCTGCGCCTTTCGAAGCACGTTCGCCTGTGGCTCGAGGACGTCACCGAGGTCGACCCCCCGGAACTTCCCGACGACAGCGAGGGCAAGCACGACGGGCGGCCGTTCCTCGTGATCGGAGGAATCGAGATCGTCGGCAGCCGGTGGGTGGCTTCCGACCTCGACACGAAAACGCGTGAGGGCGGGACCACGATGACGCTGAACAGCGTGAACAGCGTGGACAACGCCGACGTCTACGTTCCCCCCTTCGACCCGGGGGAGACCCGGAGCGGCAATCAGGAAGTCACCCGCCGCGAGCAGTCGATGGCCATGGAGTTCACCGAGCTGGCCTTCCCGGACACGCTCGAGGCCTACAAGACCTTCTCGCTCGACGAGGACTACAGCCGCTACGGGAAGCTCGACTTCTACGCCGCGGGATTCGAGATCGACGGCCCCGGCGGTTACGACCCGGTCGGGGACGCGCTCGACTACTTCGTGCGCTTCGCGTCGGACGAGAAGGGGACCAGCTACTACGAGTACCGTTCGCGCATGCCGCCCTCGTCCTCTCCGCAGCGCATCCAGTGGCGGCGCGTCACGCTCAACCTCACGGATCTCTCGAATCTGAAGCTCAACCCGGACTTTCCGACGACCGGGGAGATTCTCTACCGGGCGCCGGGCAAGCAGCCGGGAGAGGAATACGTCATCAAGGGCCGGCCGTCCTTCACCCGGCTACGGCGCATCTCGTTCGGCGTCATCAACAACTCGGGAAAACGGTTCCAGACCGGTCAGCTCTGGCTCGACGAGCTGCGCGGCGCGGACATCGCCAAGGACCCGGGGCGCGCGCAGCGCGTCAACGTCAATGGCCGGTTCGCCAACCTGATGACGTACAACCTCGCCTGGAACGGACGCGACGAGAACTTCCAGCAGGTGGGTGAGACGCGGGGCATCGGCAGCTCCAACAATCAGCTCAGCTTCCAGACCGGATTCGAGCTCCATCGCTTCTTCGAGTCCACGCGGATCCTGCTGCCCATCAACTACAGCTTCAACAGCAGCGGATCGAAGCCCCGCTACACGGCGGGCGACGACGTGGTGAGGACGGGCCCGCTGGCCGAAGCCAGCGACACGTACTCGGAGTCGCGGACGTATTCGGCGAGCTACTCGCGCGCCTGGAGCGACCGCATCAATCCTCTGGTCAAGCTCACGCTCGCCGGGCTGAGCGGCAACATCAGCCACGCCCGGACCGACAGCCGAAACCCGGTCACGACCGACGATTCGCGGTCGACGCAGGCGCAGGTCAACTACAGCGTCGCCCCGCGCCAGATGCTCAAGGTTCCGCTGCCCCTCACCAAGGCGAGCTTCTTCCCGCTGCCCGAGCGGTTCTACTGGAACTACTCCATGCAGGAGGCGCAAGGCATCAGCTTCCAGCGGCTGCCCGACAGCAACGGCGTGCGCATTCCGCTGCGCAATGCCTCCGGTCGTCAGGCGGGGATCAACTTCGGCGCCGACATGCGCCCCTTCGACTTCTTCCACCACAGCTTCAATGCCAACCGGAATCTCCAGCTGCCCCGGCAGTTCACCGAGCGCATCGGCTCCATCAACATGGGGCGCGTGGTGAACTGGAGCCAGCAGATGGACGCCCGCTTCCAGACCCAGAGGTACGGGCCGTGGCTGAATCCGAACTTTTCGTGGAGCGCGCGCTACGGCCAGAACAACGGGCCCGAGCTGTCTCCCAGCCTGGAGGTGCGCGCGATCACCAACAGCCAGACCATGAGCGCGAGCTGGTCGCTGCCCTTCGACCAGCTGAAGTTCCCGAAGAACCAGCCACTCGCCCCGAGTCCCCCTCAGCCGCCTGGGGGCAGGGATTCGCTGGCCGCCGGGCTTTCGGGAGGAAGCCGCCCGACGAGCTCCGCGCCTCGCGGTGTCCCGTTGTGGCGCCGGTTCATGTCGAGACTCGGTCCGGTGACCACGGACGCGTCGTTCGCCTCGAACAGCGGACACTCGAGGATGCGCGGAACGCCGGACTTGTTCTACCTCATGGGATTCAAGCAGGACCCCGGTTTCTCCGACACCACCAACGCGGTTCGGGCCGACTTCGGCAACCGCAGCGACGAGCGCACCGAGTGGCGGGCAGGGGGCAATACCACGCTGGATCTGGGCTTCGGCGCCACTCTGCTCACCCGCGGGGACTATTCGGAGGTGCAGAGCAAGTCGAACGGCGTGCCCAACAAGAGCAACCGGATCCGCTTCCCCGAGCTCGATTTCAATTACGGCCGCGTTCCCGACTTGATCGGCCTCAAGACATTCCTGGTGAACCCGCGGCTCAAGACGGCGTACAGTCGCTCGCAGGTGATCGACTTCGCGAACAGCGATCAGCCTACGAACGTGTCTTCGAGCAGCCAGTGGCAGCCGCTGATCGAGGTCGCAGGCGATCTGAAGAACGGGACTCGCGCGCTCGTGCGCATCGAACGCCGGATCACGCAGACCGAGAACCGCCTCATCGGGCACTCGATACAAACCGACCGCAACACCAACTTGAACTTCAGTCTCAATCGCGCGTACTCGAAGGGGCAGAAGGTGTCGATCCTCGGCAAGGAGACCACGGTGCGGAGCAACGTGAACCTCGGCCTTTCCGGGGCCTATGAGCGGCAGTCGGGCGAGACGAAGCAGGACGGACAGGTTGGCGTGCAGAACCAGGTCTCCCGCGACCGCGTCTCGATCAACGCGCAGGGCGGCTACTCCTTCAGCAACAACCTCACGGGGAACCTCGAGCTCGGCTTCGGGCAGAATCGAAATCTGGTGATCGGGCAGGTCACCCGCAGCGTGCGCGTCGAGCTGCGAGCGCAATTCACCTTCTAGACGCATGCGGCCGCGCGGGCGCTGGGCGTGGGTCCTGACGCTCGCCGTCCTGCCCTCGGCCTGCGCCGACGCCGACTTCCCGGTCGATGGTGCGCGCGCCCATCGTCGCGTGGTGTTCCAGGTGGATGCCGGTCCGCGCATCCCCGGGACTCCAGGGCACCGCGCCGTGCGTCAGTGGATCGCCGCCGAGCTCGCCCGTCTTGGCGGCCAGGTGCGGCTCCAGACCTTCGTCGACTCCACGCTCGGCGCTCCGGAGTCGCTCACCAACCTGATCGGCCGCTGGGAACCGAAGCGCGGCGCCGATCGTCCGCCGCTGGTCCTGTGCGCGCATTACGACACCCGCCACATCGCCGACCAGGATCCCGACAGCGCGCGGCGAGGCATGCCGGTTCCGGGCGCCAACGACGGCGGATCCGGCGTCGCGGTGCTCCTCGAAGTCGCGGAGCTGCTGGCGAAGCGACCCCCGCCGCGGACCATCGAGCTGGTGTTCTTCGACGGCGAAGACCAGGGCCGGACCAGCCAGGCCGAGACGTACTCGCGCGGCGCGCGCGGTTACGCGGCGCGACTGGAAACCAAGCCACGCGCCGCCGTCCTCTTCGACATGGTCGGCGACCGCGATCTGGCCATCCATCCCGAGATCAATTCGGTCGAGCGCGCGGCGAGCCTGGCGTCGTTGGTGGTGACCGCCGCCCGCGCGGTGCGCGCGCAGCACTTCTTCGACGAGCCGCGCTATCACATGACCGACGACCACATCCCGCTCCTGGATGCCGGGATCCCGGCGGTCGACGTCATCGACTTCGATTATCCCGCCTGGCACACCACCCAGGATCTTCCCGATCAAGTCGCGCCGGAGAGCCTGGCCGAGGTCGCCCGCGTGGCGGCCTGGCTGGTCTACCAGAGCCCGCTCGCCAAAGCCCCATAGGGCGCTGTTTCCCGCGCAGGAGTAGGGTTTCCGGCACGTCCTTTCCCGGCGGGCCGGGGGGGATAGCGCTTGCCCGAATTGGACCCCTCCGTTAATGTGCCGGGTTGGAGTGGGGTTGCTGCGACCACTCCGTTTTTGTCTTTTCCGGGGAGTGTCGAGTGGAAGTACGGGAAGAGGTGCGCCAGCTCGCGCATACGCTGGCCGAGGAAGAAGGCTACGAGTTGGTCGACGTCGAGTTGCTGGTGCTGGGAGGGCGGCGCGTGGTTCGAGTGCTGCTCGACCGCCCGGGAGGCGTGCGCGTCTCCGACTGCGCGGCCTTCAGCCGGAGGCTCTCGGATTGTCTCGATATGAACCAGACAGTCCAGGGCCGCTACTCGCTCGAGGTCAGCTCACCCGGCATCGACCGGCCGTTGACGTCGCTGGAGAGCGTCGCCCGATTCGTCGGGCAGCGAGCGGCCTTCACCACCTATGAGGCGGTGGAAGGCCGGAGGCACTACGAAGGTCAGATCCTCGGTCCCGAAGGCGCGCGGGCCGGTCTCAGGACCGACGACGGTCAGGAACACTGGTTCGAGTGGAGCCAGCTGAAGGACGCCCATCTGGTGGTGGATCCGTGGGCGGAAGCGAAGCAACGAACGGGAGAGCGGCGATGAACTACGAGATTCTCGATGCGCTGAGCCAGATCACGCGCGAGAAGAGCGTGGACCGCGCCCTCCTGGTGGAGACGCTGGAGCAGGGGCTGGCCTCGGCCGTGCGCAAGAAGCACGGCGCGACGGCGGACGTCGAAGTCAAGTTCGCGAACGACACCGGCTCGATCTCGGTGGCGCTGCGCAAGACCGTGGTCGAGACCATCGAGGATTCGGCATTGCAGCTGACCGTCGAGCAGGCCAGGACGTTCAAGCCGGACGCGCGCGTGGGCGACATCCTGACCTTCCCGCTCTCGATCGCGGAGTTCGGACGCAATGCCATCCAGACCGCGAAGCAGGTGCTCATCCAGCGGGTGCGCGAAGCCGAGCGGGAGCGTGTCTACAAGGAGTACGCGGACAAGATCGGCATCCTGGTGCGCGGCGTGGTCCAGCAGGTCGATCGCGGCAACGTCATCGTCAAGCTCGATCACTCGGAGGGCTTCCTGCCGGCGCGGGAGCAGATCCCGCGCTCGTATCACCGCCAGGGCGATTACGTCCGCGCGGTGGTGATCGCGGTCGACAAGTCGGCGAAGGGCCCGCAGGTGATCCTGTCGCGCACGCATCCCGATTTCCTGCGCCGGCTCTTCGAGAGCGAGGTGCCGGAGATCGCCGAGAGCATCGTCGAGATCAAGGCGGTGGCGAGGGAAGCCGGGTTCCGCTCGAAGATCTCGGTGTACTCGACCGACCCGCGGGTCGACGCGGTGGGCTCGTGCGTCGGTCTCAAGGGCTCGCGCGTGCAGAGCATCGTGCGGGAGCTGGGCGGCGAGCGCATCGACATCGTGCCCTGGTCGCAGGATCCCACGGTGTTCGTGTCGCGCGCGCTGTCGCCCGCCAAGGTCATGGACGTCAAGGTGCACGACGAGGACAAGCGCATGCTGGTGGTGGTCGCCGACGACCAGCTCTCGCTGGCGATCGGCAAGGGCGGCCAGAACGCGCGCCTCGCCGCGCGGCTGACCGGGTGGAAGATCGACCTGGTCTCCAAGTCCGACCAGAAGAAGCGCGAGGAGATCCAGAAGTCGACGCGCGTCGAGGTCGAGAAGCTCGAGCTCGGCGAAGCCACCACCGAGAAGCTCATCAGCGCCGGCATCGAGACGGTGCAGGAGCTGGTCGCGGCTTCGCTGCAGCACCTGACCGAGATTCCGGGCATCGGCGAGAAGACGGCGGAGCGCATCCTGGCCGCCGGTCACGAATATCTGGCGGCCCATCCCGTGGCGCCGCCGGCGGCGGAGCTCGAGTTCACACCCGAGATGGAGGCTCAAGCGGCCCCTGCCGAGACGGAGGCCGAGGCCGACCGTCCGGTGGAGAGCGCGAGCCCCGCCGAAGACGGCGCGGCGCCGGTGGCGACCCCTGCCGAGGAACAGGAAGGGGAAGTCCGTGGCTAAAACTCCCGAGGTCAAGCGGCCGCGCGTCTACGAGGTGGCGAAGGATCTCGGCATGTCCAGCGAGGCGGTGCTGCAGATCGTTCGCCGGCTGGGCGCCGAAGTGAAGAACCACATGAGCACCGTGGCGGTCGAGATCGTCGAGAAGGTGAAGGGCGAGATCTCGCAGAAGGCCGCCGTGGTCAAGGAAGAACAGGCCCGCAAGCACGAGCTGGAGCTGCAGCGGGCGCGCGAAGAGCGTGCACGCGTCGCGGCCGCCGTGGCCGCGGCGCCCGCGCCACCGGCCGGCCAGGCTCAGACGTCGACGCCGGCGCGGCCCGCGACCCCGTCGCGTCCCACGCCGAGCGGGCCTTCGGGCTTCGATCGCGGTCGCGGTCCGCGCCGTCGCGACCGCAAGAAGAAGAAGGCGGTGGACGAACGGCTGGTGAGCGAGAGCGTTCGCAAGACGCTCGCGAGCCTCGACGCCTCTTCCACGCGCCGGCGGCATCGCCGTCGCGAGGACGAGAGCGGAGACGTCGCGCTCGAGGAAGTGAAGGTCATTCACCCCACCGAGTTCATCACGGTGGCGGAGCTGGCCAATCTCATGGAAGTGCGACCGCAGGAGGTCATCGCCACCTGCATGCGGCTCGGGCTCATGGCCACCATCAACATGCGGCTCGACAAGGACTCGATCCAGACGGTGGCCGACGAGTTCGGCTTCGGGGTCGAATTCGCGGCCGAGTACGGCGAGCAGGACGGCGCCGAGGAGCCCGAGGAGTCCTCGGAAACCCGGGTGTCGCGAGCGCCCGTGGTCACGGTCATGGGACACGTCGATCACGGCAAGACCTCGCTGCTCGACTACATTCGCAAGACCAACGTCATCGCCGGAGAGGCGGGCGGCATCACCCAGCACATCGGCGCCTACGACGTGGAGCTGCCGAACGGCCGCAAGATCTGCTTCCTCGACACGCCCGGCCACGAGGCCTTCACCGCCATGCGAGCCCGCGGCGCTCAGGTCACCGACATCGTGGTGCTGGTGGTGGCGGCGGACGACCGGGTCATGCCGCAGACCGTCGAAGCCATCGACCACGCCAAGGCCGCCACCGTGCCGATCGTGGTCGCGATCAACAAGATCGATCTTCCCGCTGCGCGGCCGGACCTCGTCAAGCAGGAGCTGGCGTCCCACGGCGTGGTGGTCGAGGAGTACGGCGGCAAGGCGGTGTGCGTCGAGATCTCGGCCAAGAAGGGCACCAACATGGACCGGCTGCTCGAGATGATCCTGCTCGAGGCCGAGCTGCTCGATCTCAAGGCCGATCCCTCGCGCCGCGCCAAGGGCGTGGTGCTCGAGGCGCGGGTCGAGCAGGGGCGGGGCATCGTGGTCAGCCTGCTGGTCCAGAACGGCTCGCTGCGGGTCGGCGATCCGTTCGTGGCCGGCAAGAACTCGGGGCGCGTGCGGGCCATGTTCGACGAGCGTGGCCACGCCGTGAAGGCCGCAGGACCGTCCACGCCGGTCGAGGTGCTCGGCTGGAGCGGCACGCCGGCGGCGGGCGATCTCTTCAGCTCCTTCCAGGACGAGCGCGAGGCGCGCGACATCGCGGCCAAGCGTCAGGCGCTCCACCGCGAGTCGGAGTTCCGTGCGCAGAAGGCGATCTCGCTGGTCGACATCCGCAGCCAGATCACGCAGGGCCAGGTCAGCGAGCTCAATCTCATCATCAAGGGCGACGTCGACGGCTCGGTCGAGGCGCTCTCGGAGTCGCTCACGCGGCTCGGCACCAGCGAGGTGGCGGTGCGCGTGATCCGGCAGGCGGTCGGTCAGATCACCGAGTCCGACGTGCTGCTGGCGGCCGCCTCGGGAGCCATCGTCGTGGGCTTCCACGTCAAGCCCGATGCCAAGGCACGCGATCTCGCGGTTCGCGAGAGCGTCGAGATCCGTCTCTACGACATCATCTACAAGGCGGTGGAAGACGTGAAGCTGGCGCTCGAAGGCATGCTCAAGCCCGAGCAGCGCGAGGTCGTGCTGGGCGCCGCCGAAGTTCGGCAGGTCTTCAAGCTCTCCAAGGGGGGGGCGATCGCCGGATGCATGGTGACCAACGGGTCCATCCCGCGCACCGCGAAGGTCCGCCTGATGCGCGAAGGCGAAGCGGTGTGGACCGGCAGGATCGGCTCACTGCGGCGGTTCAAGGACGACGTCAAAGAGGTCACCAGCGGGTTCGAGTGCGGCATCGGACTCGATGGGACGGGGGATCTCCGCGAAGGCGACGTCATCGAGGCATTCACCGTCGAGGAGCACGCCCGCAGTCTCTCGTAGAGACCCTAGAGGCCCCCAGGGTCCAGGCTGGCATCGATGTTCGTAGGGATCGTTCGCATCGAGCTGCACATTCCCGCAGCCACTTCGCTCAAGGACAAGCGCTCGGTCGTGCGATCCCTCAAGGAGCGTATCCGCCAGCGCGCCCAGGCCTCGGTGGCCGAGGTCGACTACCACGACCTGTGGCAGCGGGCCGCCCTTGGAGTCGCCGTGGTGTCGGGCGAATCACGGCAGATTGACGAGCTCCTCCAGGTGGTGCGTAACCTCGTCGAGGGGACGTTCGAGGCCCAGCTGCTCGACTGGCAGGAGAATCGCTCATGAGGGTGCGGCCGGAAAGGGTCGCCGAGCGCATCAAGCGCGAAGCGGCCGACATCCTGGAGAACCAGGTCCGAGACCCCCGAGTCTCGGGCATGGTGAGCGTCACCGACGTGGAGGTGACGCCGGATCTTTCGTACGCGCGCATCTACGTCAGCGTGCTGGCGTCGAGCACGCCGGTGGAGGACGTGCTGCGCGCGCTCCAGACCGCGGCGCCATTCGTGCGGCGGCAGCTCGCTCCGCGGCTGGAGCTGCGCGAGGTGCCGCAGATCCGTTTTCTGCACGACGACTCGATCGAGCGTGGGGCCCGCGTCGACGAGCTGCTCCGCAAGATCGCCGAGGGCAAGCCGATCGACGAGGACGAGGAACGATCGTGAGCGGCGCTCTCGTGCCGCCCTTCGTCGGATTGCTGGCGCTGGACAAGCCGCCCGGTCCGACCTCGCACGACGTGGTGGTCAAGGTGCGCCGGCGCCTGAAGAGTCCCGGGGCGGGTCATCTCGGCACGCTCGATCCGGGCGCCGGGGGTTTGCTGCTGGTCGCGCTCGGCGCGGCGACCCGCGCCATTCCCGTCTGGCAGGGGGGCGAGAAGACGTACGAGGGCGTCGCGTCCTTCGGGGTGATCACCTCCAGCCAGGACGCCGAAGGCGAGGTGCTCGAGTGGCGCTCCACCATGGCACTGGATGAGAGCCGGCTGCGCGAGGCTTCCCTTGCGTTCGTCGGCGAGCTCGAGCAGGTGCCTCCCATGGTGTCGGCGCTCAAGGTCCGCGGCGAGCGGCTCCACCGCCTGGCGCGCAGGGGGCTCGACGTCGAGCGCGCGCCTCGGCGCGTGCGCGTGCTCCAGTGGGAGTGGCTTTCGATATCGCTTCCCGAAGCCGCCTTCCGCATTCGCTGCTCGGGAGGCACCTACATCCGGACCCTGATCCACGATCTCGGTCAGGCGCTCGGCCCCGGCGCCATCCTCACCCGGCTGCGGAGGACTCGCAGCGAGCCCTTTGGAATCGAGCGCTCGGCGACGGTCGAGGATCTCGATCGCCTGACTCCCGCCGAAGTCATCGCGAAGGGAGGAATCCCGCTCGACGAGGCGCTGCGCATTCTCCCTTCGGTGGAGCTCGACGAGCCCGCGGCATTCGAGGCCGGCATGGGAGGACGTCCCCTGGTGGATCCGGGGCAGGCCCCGGTGGGCGGAGGAGAGCGATCGGTGGTGCTGCGCGACGAATCCGGAAAGGCGCTGGCGCTCGGCGAGCTGACCGCGTCGGATTCGGCCGATCGAGCGTACGTCTGTCCGCACGTGGTCTTCCCCTGGGCGGTGCGCACCGGACGGCGCGTGCGGCACGAAGGCGTTCCCTGGGAGGCCTTGTCGGAGCCACGCGGATGAGCGGAGGCGGTGCGCGCTTCCAGGGTCCGCGTGTGGGTGAGGGGCCGGCGGTGGTGGCGATCGGTGTGTTCGACGGGCTCCATCTCGGCCATCGCGCCATCCTCGAACGTGCGCTCGCGCGCGGAAGCGAGAGCCATGCGCGCTGCGTGGTGGTCAGCTTCGACCCGCATCCCGAGGTCGTGCTCCGGCCGGGCAGCTTCCGCTGGGTGGCGCCGCTCACGCCGCTCCAGGAAAAGCGGGAGCGGCTGCTGGCGATGGGCGTCGATGAGCTCCACGTGATCCCATTCACCCGCGAGCTGGCGGGTCTCGAGCCCGAGCAGTTCGTGCGCGAGCACTTGCTGGCGCCGTTTCATCCCGTGGCTCTGGTGGTCGGACGCGATTTCGCCCTGGGCCGTGGACGCTCGGGGAACGTGCAGCGTCTGACCGAGATCTGCCGCGAGATGGGCTTCGAGGTCGACCCGGTCCCATTGCTCGAGCTGGATGGCGGGCCGGTGAGCAGCACGCGGATCCGCGAGCTCCTCGCGGCGGGACGCGTCGGCGAGGCATCGCGTCTGCTGGGACGGCGCTACACGCTCGCCGGCACGGTGGTCACCGGGCACGGCATGGGGCGAACGCTCGGCTTCCCCACGGCGAACCTGCGGCTCCACGAGGAGAAGCTGGTTCCCTCCGACGGGATCTACGCGGTATGGGCGCGGCTCGGGGATCGGCCGGAGCGCCACGCTGCGGCGATGAGCATCGGGGCGCGCCCCACCTTCGGAGGCCGGGAGCGGCAGCTCGAGGTCTTCGTGCTGGACTGGAGCGGGGACCTGGTCGGCGCCGAGATCGAGGTCGAATTCGTGGAGTGGCTGCGAGCGGAGAAGAAATTCGAATCGGCGGACGATCTGGTGGAAGCGATGAAGGTGGACGTGGCCGAGACGCGCCGGCGGCTGGGCGAGGTCGCAGGGCCGGTGTCCTAAGCTGCGCTCGATGTGTCGTTTAGCTCGGGCTCGATGCGCCAGGCCCTTGGTCCTGGCCCAACTGCTTCGGAGATGGTAGATTCCGTCGGCTTTGCGCACGAACGGCCATAGGTCCTATCGCTCGGCCACACGAGGGCTTGCACTCGGTGGCGGGGCAGCTTCCTACCCCAAGTCACGGGAGGCGAAGGCTGTGACGCTCTCGAAGGAGCAAAAGCAGGGCATCATCGGCAAGTTCAAGATCCATGACGCGGACTCCGGCTCGCCGGAGGTCCAGATTGCCTTGCTCACCGAGAAGATCCATTACTTGACCGAGCACTTCAAAGTCCACAAGCGCGATCACGCCTCTCGGCGTGGACTGTTGCGCATGGTCGGCCAGCGGCGCCGACTGCTGGACTACCTCCGCGCGACGCGGGTCGACCGCTATCGCAAGGTGGTCAAAGACCTAGGTCTCCGCCGCTAGAAGCACGCAACGACGAAGCGCCCCGCCCGGGGCGCTCGGAAGGTCCGCGGATCGGCCGCGGAAGGCCCACGGGGATCGCTTTGTTCCCGGCGGGGCCGACATTTACGTCCGGCGCGCGCCGGACGTGACAGGCGAGAGGGCGAGAAACCTGATGGAACAGTCCGTATCCGTAGACCTCGGCGGCAAGTCCCTGACGATCAGCACCGGCCGGATGGCCAAGCTGGCGGGAGGATCCGCCGTCGTGCAGCTCGGTGGAACCGTTGTCCTGGTGGCGTCCAGCGCGTCCAAGATCGCGAGCCCCAACCGGGACTTCGTGCCGCTCACCGTCGACTACCGTGAGCGCACCTATGCCGCCGGCAAGATCCCCGGCGGCTTTTTCAAGCGCGAAGGCCGTCCCACCGAAAAAGAGGTCCTGAGCTCGCGGCTCAGCGACCGTCCCATTCGGCCGCTGTTCAGCAAGCAGTTCCCCTACGAGACGCAGATCATGGCGACGGTGATGTCGTCGGATCAGGAGAACGACTCCGACGTCCTGGCTCTGATCGGCGCCTCGGCCTCGCTCAACCTCTCGGACATCCCGTTCCCCGAGCCGGTGGGTGGCGTGCGCGTGGGGCGGGTCGAGGGGGAGCTCGTCGTGATGCCGACGTTCGAGCAGCTCGACCAGAGCGACATGGACGTGGTGGTGGCGGGAACCGCCGACAACATCATCATGGTGGAAGGCGGCACTCGCGAGGTGAGCGAGGCCGACATGATCGCGGCGCTCGAGTTCGCGCATGGTCACATCCGGCGCCTCGTCGAGGCCCAGCGGGAGCTGATGGGCAAGTCCGGCAAGCCGAAGCGGCCGCTGATGCCGCCCGCCGACACGAGCGAGCTCCAGCGCGCGCTCGAAGAGGGGTATCGCGATCGCCTGCGCCAGGCCATCCGGATTCCCGGCAAGGAGCAGCGCCAGGAAGAGGTGGACCGCATCGGGACCGAGGCCGGCGAATCGCTCAGGGAGCGCTTCGTCGATCTCGCGGCCTACATTCCCAAGATCCTCCACGACATCGAGCGTGACGAGCTGCGGCGCATGGTGCTGCGCGAGAAGCGGCGGGCCGATGGACGTGGGCCCGACGACATCCGCAAGGTGACGGTCGAAGTTGGCGTGCTGCCGCGCACGCACGGCTCCTGCCTCTTCACCCGTGGCGAAACCCAGGCCCTGGCGGTCTGCACGCTCGGTACCAAGAGCGACGAGCAGCGCGTCGAGGAGCTGGAAGGGCAGTCGTGGAAGTCGTACATGCTCCACTACAACTTCCCGCCGTTCAGCGTCGGCGAGGTGCGGCCGATCCGCGGCCCGGGACGGCGCGAGATCGGACATGGAGCGCTGGCGGAGCGTGCGATCGAGCCGGTGATCCCCGCCGATACCCACTTCCCGTACACCATTCGTCTGGTGAGCGACATCCTCGAATCCAACGGCAGCTCGTCGATGGCCACGGTCTGCGGCTCGGCGATGGCCCTGATGGATGCCGGGGTGCCGATCAAGGCGCCCGTGGCGGGCATCGCCATGGGGCTCATCAAGGAAGGGGACGACATCGAGGTGCTCACCGACATCCTGGGCGTCGAGGACCATCTCGGCGACATGGATTTCAAGGTGACCGGCACGCGGGAAGGCGTCACCGCGTTCCAGATGGACACCAAGATCGGCGGCATCTCCTTCGATGTGCTGCGCAGCGCGTTGGAGCGCGCCAAGAACGGCCGCTTCCACATCCTCGACATCATGGAGCGCACGCTGGCTCAGCCGCGCGAGGAGATGTCGCCGTTTGCGCCGCGCATCACCATCCTGCACATCCATCCGGACAAGATCCGCGAGGTCATCGGACCGGGTGGGAAGATCATCAAGCGGATCACCGAGGAAACCGGCGCCCAGATCGACATCGAGGACTCGGGCGAAGTGCGGATCGCGGCGATCAGCCACGAGTCCAGCCGGCGCGCGGAAGAGTTCATCCGTAACATCACCGAGGATCCCGAGGTCGGCAAGGTCTACCAGGGCAAAGTGCGCAGCGTGGTGACCTTCGGCGCGTTCGTCGAGATCGTGCCGGGGCGCGACGGTCTGCTCCACATCTCCGAGATCGACCACTACCGCGTGGCTCGCACCGAGGACGTCCTCAACCTCGGGGACACGGTGATGGTCAAGGTGATCGGCGTGGATCGCGATGGGAAGATCAAGCTGTCGCGCAAAGCGCTGCTGCCCGAGCCCGAAGGGGCGGCCGCCATGGCGGGCGCCGGCGCATCGGGCGGAGGGCACCGCGAACGCGACCGGGACCGGGACCGGGGAGGAAGAGACCGCGATCGCGGCGGTCGGGACCGCGACCGCGGCCGGAGGCGGTGAGCCGTCGCAGGACGTTCGTCGTGAGGCGGGCTTCGCCCGCCGCACGGCGAGCGGTGATCCAGGAGCCCATCGCCCCCGGGAGGCAGCGCACCGTGAATGAAGCCTCCTATCGGAAGTCGGTGCTTGGAAGCGGCATCACGCTGCTGACCGAGAGGCTCGAAGACCGCGACTCGGTCGCGGTCGGCGTGTGGCTGCGCAGCGGCGCGCGCGACGAGCCCGGCGACCGGCTCGGCATCACCCATTTCATCGAGCACATGATGTTCAAGGGCACCGAGCGCCGCGATGCTCGCGCCATCGCGGGCAGCCTGGAGTCGATCGGCGGTCATCTCGATGCCTTCACCGCCCGCGAGCAGGTGTGCTACTACGCCCGCGCGCTGGCCGAGCATCTGCCGGCGGTGATGGACGTCCTGGCGGACATCGTCTGCCGTTCCCGCATGACGCCCACCGATGTCTCGCGAGAGCAGTCCGTGGTGCGTGAGGAGATCCTCGCGTACGAGGACAATCCCGAGGAGAAGGTGGGAGACCTGCTCTCCGAGCAGGTCTGGGGCGATCACCCGCTCGGGCGTCCGATTCTGGGCACCAATGAAACCGTCTCCGCGCTGACCTCGGAGCTGCTCCGCGATTACTTCCGCCGGCGCTACCGCCCCGAGCATCTGGTGATCGCCGCGGTCGGCGATCTCGACCATGCGGCGCTCTCGGACCTGGTCGAGACGCACTTCATGCCGCCGGACGGCGAGCCGCTCGAGCTGGGCGCCGGGCCCCCGGCCTTCCAGCCCACGGTGCGCCATGTGGAGCGCCGCGATCTGCAGCAGCTCTATGTCTCGCTGGCGACGCGCGCCGTGCCCGACATCCACCCGGATCGTTACCCGCTGGTGGTGCTCACCACGCTGCTCGGAGGCGGAATGAGCTCGCGCCTCTTCCAGAGTGTCCGCGAGGAAGCGGGGCTCGCCTACTCGGTGTTCGCGGCGCAGGACTTCTACCGCGATTCCGGCATGCTCTCGATCCACATGGGTGTGTCGCCGGAGCGCGGTCGCGAAGCGCTGGCTCGCACGCGGAAGGAGCTCGAGACGCTCCGCGATCAGGGGGCCGATGCCGAGGAAGTCGAAGCCGCAAAGCAGCAGATCCGCGGGGGCGTGCTCATGGAGCACGAAGGCGTGTCCGCGCGCATGGTGCACCTGGCCCACGAAGAGATCTACCGGGGCACCTACACGGCGCCCGAGGAGCTGGTCTCACGCGTGATGGCCGTGACCGTGGACCAGGTCGCGGACGTGGCGCGGCGCTATCTGGAGCCGTCGCGGTTCGCGCTCACCGTGCTCGGCCCTGCGCCGGATGGAACACCGCTCTCGACCCGCGACTGGCCGGTCGAGACATCCTGAGGCACCCGTCGATCTCACCGATTGGAACGAGGAGGAAGCACCGATGAGCCGTCGAGCCGAGGATCTGGCGCAGCGAATCGAGCTGGGAGCCCAGACGCTCGCCACCTTCGCGGAGCAGCTGTCCGACCAGGAATGGCGGACGATGGTGCCGCAGGATGGACGCCCGGTGGGCGTGGTGGTGCATCACGTCGCCAACATGTACGACATCGAGATCGACCTCGCGATGAAGATCGCGGCAGGCGAAGGCGTCCGCGGCGTGACCTGGGGCGCGGTCTCGGAGCTCAATGCCAAGCATCATGGCGACAACGTCGCGGTGTCGAAGCAGGAGGCCCTCGCCCTGCTGAAGCAGAAGTCGAAGAGTGCCGCCGACGCGGTGCGCAAGCTCACCGATCAGGATCTCGATCGCGCGGCTCCGGTCTCGCTCAACGCGGACGCGCCGTTGACGACGCAGTTCTTCATCGAGGACCACGCCCTCCGGCACAGCTTCCATCACCTGGCGAAGATCAAGGCCGCCCTCGGCAAGTAGAGGTATCCGGGCGATAGGGGCTAGTACTTCAGCCCGGCCTTGGCCATCCGCTCGCCGGCTTCGCGCAGGCGCGCTTCGCTGTCGCAGAGGGCGATGCGCACGAAGCCCTCGCCGGAGCGGCCGAACCCGGAGCCCGGCGCGACCGCCACGTCGGTCCTGTCGAGCAGCTCGCGAGTGAACTCCACAGAGCTTCCCGCGGCGCGCGGGATCGGGAGCCATACATAGAGCGTGGCGCGAGGCGGCTCGACCGGGTAGCCGAGCGGGCGGATCGCGTCGAGGAACGCGTCGCGCCGGGCCCGGTAGATCTCCGCGGCGTAGGCTGGATAGTCCTGCGGACCGCTCAGCACCGCCAGCGCGGCCCGCTGGATGGCCATGAACACGCCGTAGTCCATGTTGGACTTGAGGCGCACGATGCGCTGCAGCGCCTCGCGGTTGCCGGCCGCCAGCCCGACACGCCATCCTTGCATCGAGTAGGACTTGGAGAAGGAATGGAACTCCACCGTGCGCTCGCGCTCCCGGTCGAACTCGAGGAACGAGCGCGCCCGGTAGGAGGGGTCGAGCGAGAGGTCGCAGTAAGCGATGTCGGAAATGACGAACAGGTCGAAATCTCGGGCGAACTGGAGCAGGTCCTGGTAGAACGCCGCAGTCTCGGTGGCAGCCGTCGGATTGTTGGGGAAGTTGATCGAGATCACCTTGGCCCGGCGAGCCTCGTCGGTCGGAATGGCCGAGAGATCCGGGAGCATGCCGTGCGCGGGATCGAGCGGCACCTCCACGACTCGCACCTGCGCGATGGCGGCCTGCCCCAGGTACGCGGGATAGCACGGCGTGCACAGGAGCAGCGTGTCCCCGGGATCGAAGTGGGCGAGGAAGAACTTGGCGATGCCTTCCTTGGAGCCGACGAGCGCCAGGGCTTCGCTCACCGGATCGAGCGTGACGCCGAAGCGCCGCTGATACCATTGCGCGATCCCGGCGCGGAACTCGGGGAGCCCCGCGAACGATGGATAACGATGGTTCTGAACCTGGGGGTCGTGCAGCGCGGCCTGGAGCGCCTCGATCGCGGCCTGCGGCGGACGGAGGTCAGGATTCCCAACTCCCAAGTCGATAACATCCGCACCCTGCCGAATCCTCTCGTCGCGATCCTGTAACACCTTGGCGAGGGCGTAGGTCGGCAGATTCTGGAACCGCTGGGACGGCTCAAGCGTTGGTTTGACAGGAGATTGGCTGGACGACATAGTGTCCCCGCGGCTCGTCAGGGAAGGCGGCATCGGAATTGCGTTTACCTCACCGCAGAATGTTCGACGCGAGCCATCTTAAGCCGGGAGACCGGCCTGCGCCAATCGTAGGGTTTCGCCGCGCCCTGGTGATCGCGGCTTTGCTCTTCGCGCCGCTGGCGGCGGGCCAGGACTCGGGCCAGGACTCCACCATGGCCCCCGATTCCGCGGCGGCCGTCCCGGCCGCGGTGGTTACCGCCGCGGCCACCGAAGTCCCCGATACGTTGCTGACCGCCACCGTCAAGCTGCCGGCCAAGGGCAAGAAGGAAGTGCTGCCGTCGGAGCCGCGCGCGGTGCGCCGCGGAGAGTCGCTGCGCTTCTCGGTGAACTACGGGTTCATCAACGCCGGCGCCGCCTATCTGGAGGTGCCGTCGGTCAAGGACTGGAACGGCCACACCGTGTACCAGCTCGTGGCGCGCGCGGAGTCGAACCGGTTCTTCAGCGGCATCTACAAGGTCCGGAATCGGATCGAATCGTTCTGGGACTCGACCGGTCACTTCAGTCGCCGGTACGTCGAGAACCGTCGCGAGGGAAAGCACCGCGCGCAGAGCGAGATCGTGTTCGACTACGGAAAACAGCAAGCGCGCTATCACGACGGCAAGACCTTTCCGATCAAGCCCGGGGTCCAGGACGCGCTCTCGTCCTTCTACTTCACCCGCACCCAGGCGCTGCCCCTGGGCGGAAGCGTGTTCTTCGACTACCATGCCAGCCGCAAGAGCGTGCCCATGGAGGTCAAGATCCTGGGCCGCGAAAAGGTCGAGACGCCCGCCGGCAAGTTCTCGTGCGTGGTCGTCGAGCCGATTCTCAAGGCCGGCGGCATATTCAAGAACAAGGGCCGGTTGGTCATCTGGCTCACCGACGACGAGCGGCGCATGCCCGTGTTGATGAAGAGCAAGGTGATGATCGGCTCCATCAGCGCAACGCTGGTGGAGATCAAGCCCGGGGCGTGATGGGTCGGTATCGCGAGGCCGATCTTTCGCGACTCACGGTGGGATCGGTCCAGGCGCGCGCCACGCGCGTCTCGGTCTCCGATTTCGCCGCCGCTCCCGATCCCGAGGCCGCATCGCGCATGCTGGCCACCCTGCCCGACCAGCTCGGCGCTCGCGCGCTCCGAGAGGTCGTGGCGCGGATCGCCAAAGCCGTTCGCGACCGCCGCCCCGTGGTGGTGATGTGCGGGGGCCACGTCATCAAGACCGGCGTCTCGCCCTGCCTCGCGTCGTGGATGGAGCAGGGCGTGATCACGCACCTGGCGCTCAACGGCTCGGCGGCGCTCCACGATGTCGAGATCGCGCGCGTGGGCCGGACCTCCGAGGATGTCGAGGCCAACCTCCAGAGCGGCGAGTTCGGGATGGTGGACGAAACCGGCACCTTCATGAACGCGGCGATGGCCGCGGGCGCGCGCCGAGGGGAAGGGCTCGGCGAGTGCTGGGGACGGGCGCTCGAGGAGGAAGGCGCTCCGCACGCGCGCTCGAGCCTGCTGGCGACGGCGTGGCGGCGCGGGATTCCGGCGACCGTCCATGTGGCCGTCGGAACCGACACGGTCCACTTCCATCCGGCGTGCGACGGCGCTTCGCTCGGCGAGACCACGCTGCGCGACTTTCGAATCCTGGCGGCGACGCTCGCCGAAGCGCGCGGCTCGGTGACGCTCAACCTCGGCTCCGCGGTGGTGATGCCGGAGGTCTTCCTCAAGGCGCTCACCGTGGCGCGCAATCTCGGCGCCGAGCTCACCGACCTGACCACCGTCAATCTCGATCAGATCCAGCACTACCGCCCCCGGGTGAACGTCGTCGAGCGTCCGACCCAGGGGCGAGGCAGTCGCGGCTATGCCCTGACCGGACACCACGAGATCCTGGTGCCGCTGCTGGCGGGCGCGGTGCTGGCGGAGCTCGCGAACAGCCCCGTGGCCCGCTGATCCACCCCCTCTCCATGATGGAGGCTGCTTGGCCCCGCGCGATGTGCTGGTGATCGTGCCCGCGCTCGACGAGGAAGAGAGCCTGGGGCCGACACTCGACGAGGTGCGCCACATCGCGCCCTGGGCCGACCTCCTGGTGGTCGACGACGGATCCCGCGATCGCACCCCCGACGTCGCGCGCGCGCGGCATGTCCCCGTGCTGCGGCACGCCGTGAACCTGGGCGTGGGCGCGGCCCTTCAAAGCGGATTCCACTATGCCCTGGAGCGCGGTTACACGATCGGCGTCCAGCACGACGCCGACGGCCAGCACGACCCGCGGGACCTCCTGGCCCTGGTGGCGCCCGTGCGGGAGGGTCACTGCGATGTGGCGATCGGCTCACGCTACGTCACTCGCACCGGCTATCGCGCGCCTTTCCTGCGCCGCGTGGGCATGCTGGTTTTCGCCGCCGTGGTCAGGCTCGCGCTGGGGCAGCGCATCGCCGATACCACCTCGGGGTTTCGCGCATACGGACGGCGCGCCATGGAGGCGGGGCTCGAGGATTTTCCTCGCGACTTCCCCGACGCACCGCTGCTGATCTCGCTCGGCCGGCGCGGGTTTCGATTCGTCGAGGTGCCGGCTCGCATGCGCGAGCGCGAGGCGGGCCGCTCCTTCTACACGCTGGGCAAGTCGCTCTACTACCCGTACAAGAACATGCTAGCTTCGCTGATGGCGATGTTGCGCGCGGGGAACGACGGAGAGAGGAGGTCGTGATGGAATTCCTTTCGCGGGCTCAGGTCATCACCGCCATGGCCGCGACGCTGCTGGTGCTGATCGTGCTGGACCTCGTGCGACGCCGGCGGTTGTCCGAGGAGTACTCGCTGCTGTGGGTGGCCTCCACCGTCATCGTCGCCGTGCTCGGCTTCTCGACGCCGCTGCTCAAGGCCCTGACTCAGGCGCTCGGCATCCTCTACGAGGCCTCGACGGTGTTCTTCTTCGGCCTCGGATTCGCCACCGCGATGCTGCTCTTCCTCTCGGTGAAGCTCTCCCGGCTCGGTCAGGACCAGCTCACGCTCACGCGTGAGCTGGCCTTCCTGCGGCTCGAGCTCGAGCGTCTGCGCGGAGGCTCACCCACTCCGGGGCAGGAGAGCGCTTGAGCCGCGGTCTCCAATTCGGGATCGGCATCGTCATCTCGGCGGTCTGTCTCTATCTGGCCATGCACGACGTGCGGCCGGCCGAGGTGATGGCTGCGCTCGGCCAGGCCAACTACGTGGGGTTCGTGATGCTGGTGGCGCTCACGCTCCTCGGGTTCTGGATCCGCGCCTTCCGCTGGAAGTGGCTGCTCGGCACCCCTCAGCCGCTCGCCACCGGGCCGCTCTACAGCGCCACCATGATCGGCTTCATGGCGAACAACCTGCTCCCGCTGCGCCTCGGGGAGTTCGTTCGCGCGTGGGCGCTCGGGCGGCGCGTGGGTCTCTCCAAGACGACGGTGTTCGCCACCGTGGTGGTGGAGCGCGTCGTCGACATGATCACGCTGATCGTGATCTTCGGGATCACGATGCTGGTCCATCCGATCGGCGAGGGCACCGACGCAGGCCGCCTGGTGCGTCGCGGAGCCACGGTGATGGTGGTCGGAGCCGCGGCGCTCACGTTGTTCGCCATCGTGCTCGAGCGCCAGCCGCGTTACGCCCACGCGCTCGTCGGCTGGATCACCCGGCCGCTGCCGGAAAAGCTCGGCCGGCGCATCGCGGCGATGCTCGACCATTTCGTCGACGGCCTCACGCTGTTCCGCGACCTGCCGCGCCTCCTGTGGGTGTTCTTTCTCTCCTTCCTCATGTTCGGCGTCTTCGCGCTCTGCCTCACCGTCAGCATGGCGGCGTTCCACATCGCCGCGCCCTGGTACTCGGGGCTGGTGATGCTGGTGATCACGGCGATCGGGATCATGGTCCCCGCGGCCCCCGGCTACATCGGGACTCTCCATGTCGCCTGCAAAGTGGGGCTCAAGCTCTTCGAAGTGGGGCCCGAGCTCTCGGTTCCTTTCGCATGGTTCTTCTGGGCCGGTCAATGGATCCCCGTCACCCTGGTCGGACTCTACTTCCTGCGGCGCGAGGGTCTTTCGCTGGCGTCCCTGGGCCGGGTGCAGGACGAGCCGGCGTGAGCGCGTGGCGTCATGGGACGACGCCCGGCCGCTGACGCTTGGCGCGCGTCTTCCTTCGCGATTCGGCCGCGCTGGCGGCCAGCCAGTACGTGGCGCGAGCGATGGTGCTGGCGCGCGGCGTGGCCGCCGCGGCGGCGCTGGGACCCGCGGGTTTCGGGGCATGGAACGCCCTCAACCTGATCCTGGACTACGGCGCCTATGCCTCGCTCGGCGCGATCCAGGGTCTCGATCTCATGCTCCCCGCGGCGGTCGCGCGGGGTGAGACCGAATCCGGGCGCCGCGCGATGCGCGGGGCGTGGTGGATCACGCTCGCCGGCGCCGCCGCGTTCTCGCTGGGCGTTGCCATCGTGCTCGCCAACGGGCGCTGGATTTCCACGACCGGCTGGGGCTGGAGCCCGCCGCTCGGGATGCTCGTGGCTGCGATCGTGCAGCTCGCGATCCTCTACCACGCGGCGTCGCTTCGCGCTCACGGCGACTTCTCGGTCACCAGCGTGGGTCTCGCGCTGCAGGCCCTGGTCGGCGGCGGGCTCGGCATCCTCACGGTGTGGCGTCTCGGCGTCTGGGGACTGGTGATCGGATGGATCGCGGGCGGCGTGTGCGCGATCGCCTGGATGCGCCGCTCGCCGTGGCGGCCGCCGCTCCTGCCCGCGGGACCGAGGGAAGGCATGACGCTGGTCGCGCGCGGCTTTCCGATCTTCGCCTTCTTCACGCTCACGCTCGTGATCCGCTCGCTCGACCGGATCGCGCTCGCTCGGTACGCCGACAACCAGGCGCTGGGTCTCTATAGCCTCGGGCTCACGGCCGTGGGGCTGGTGCTCTATCTGCCCGAGGCCGCGGCCGCAGTGTTGTTCCCGCGGGTCGCGGCGGCCGCGCAGGGCGCGCGCGACGCCGAAGAAATCCGCCTTCAGGTGGTTCGCGCCCATCGTTTCCTGATGGCGACCCTTCCGGCTCTGATCGGCCCTGGTGTCCTCATCGCCCCCTGGGTGCTCGCGCTCGTGCTGCCGCAGTTCGCCGAGAGCCTCGCGACGCTCCGCGTCCTCGCCGTGGCCGCGCTGGTCTTCTCGATGGCGACGATTCCGTCGTACTACCTGCTGGGGTCGAGCCGCTCGCCGTCGGTGCTCGGGGTTCCTGCCTCCGCCGCGGTGGTCGCCGCGGCGGCGATCTTCGGCACCGCCATGGTCGCGCCGGGTGCGGTCGAGGTGGCATGGGCGACCACGGCGGGCTACGCGAGTTTCGCGCTCGCGATGCTCGGGCTGGCCACGCCCCGGCTCGCGCGGCAGGCGGGCGACCGGCTGTGGCTGTGGGCCGGAACCCTGGCGCCGGTCGCATGGTCCGCGGCGTTGATGCTCTGGCTCTCGCGCGCGCCCGACGCCACGGCGGCCGGCATGGCGCTCAGGACGGCCGGGTTCCTGGCCCTCTACGCGCCGGTCGGGCTCGTCTGCGCCGGAGTCCTCCGCATCCGCCGACCCTGAGGCGTCGAGCCTTGCCTCGCCGCGAAGCCGCGCAGTAGATTCGCCCGCCTTCTTCGCGCGATCGGAGGTCATTTGCACCGTGGCTTGCGGATCTGTCTGGTCATTCCCTGCTACAACGAAGAGCGGGGCATCCAACAGGTGCTGGGCCGGGTGCCTCCCGAAGTGGACGACATCGTGGTCGTCGACAACGCCAGCACCGATCGCACCGCCGAAGTCGCGTCGGCGTCCGGCGCTCGGGTGGTCCGGGAGACCCGGCGCGGATACGGCGCCGCGTACAAGGCGGGTATGGCGGCGGCGACCGGCGACGTGGTGGTGACGCTCGATGGCGACGGCACCTATCCTCCCGAGCAGATCCCGAGGCTGGTGGATGTGCTGGTGGACCGGGGCTGGGACTTCCTCTCGGCCTGCCGCTTTCCACTCTCGGACCCGCGGGCGATGGGATGGTCCAACCAGGTCGGAAACGGGGTGCTCACGGCGACGACCGCACTCCTCTTCCAGAAGCCGATTCGAGACAGCCAGTCCGGGATGTGGGTGTTCCGGCGGGCGCTGCTCGAGCGCTTCCGGCTCACCTCGGACGGCATGGCTTTCAGCGAGGAGATCAAGCTCGAAGCCCTGCTCCAGGGCGCGAGGTTCGGAGAGGAGCACATCCCCTATGGAGTCCGCGAAGGCGAGGTGAAGCTGCAGAAGTGGCGCGACGGCTGGGCCAACCTCGTGTTCCTGGTCCGCAAGCGGCTGCGACTCGTCTGAGGCCATGATCGACCCGTCACGCGTAGCGGTCGTGGTGCCGGCGTTCGACGAGGCCGGCAAGATCGGCGACGTGGTGCGCAAGGTGCCGAGGCGGCTGGCGGCGGCGGTGTTCGTAGTGGACGACGCCTCGCGCGACACCACGTCCGAGGAGGCTCGCGCCGCCGGCGCCGAGCACGTCCTCCGTCATCCGGTGAATCGCGGCGTGGGCGCGGCCATTCGAACCGGCCTCGTCGCGGCGCGCGAGCGGGGTTTCGAGTTCGCCGCGGTGCTCTCGGGCGACGACCAGCACGAGCCGGTGGAGCTCGAGCGGGCGCTGCCCCCTCTGTTCGAGGATCGCGCCGACCTGGTGCAGGGATCGCGATGGCTTCCGGGAGGGGCGACGCCCGGCATCCCGTCCGACCGGCGAGTACTCACCCGGCTCTACGCGCAGCTCTTCCGGATCGCGAGCGGCTACCCATCGACCGATGGCACCAACGGGTTTCGCGCCTTCCGGCTGGCGCTCCTCGACGATCCGCGCATCCGTCTCGATCAATCCTGGCTGGATCGCTACGAGCTCGAGCCCTACCTGCTGTTCCAGGTGGTGCGGTGCGGCTATCGGGTGTGTGAAGTGCCGGTGACGGTGCGCTATCATGCGCGCGGAACCACCAAGATGCGGCGCCTGCGGGACGGCTGGAGGATCCTCCGCCCGCTGATCTACCTGCGACTCGGTCTCAAACATTGACTCGAGGGAGTGATGACGCTCAAGGATCGACGCGTCCTCGTCACCGGTGGCGCAGGCTTCGTCGGCAGCAATCTGGTCCGCCGGCTGATCCGTGAAGAGGCTCGCGTCACCGTCCTGGACGACCTCTTCACCGGACGGCGCGAGAATCTGCCCGAGTCCGGCTTCACCTTCGTCGAGGGCTCGGTGTGCGACCCGGCCATGGTGGAGCACCTGGTGGCGGAGAGCGACGTGGTGTTCCATGCGGCGGCGCGGAACATCGTGGTCTCCACCCGCAATCCGCGCGAGGACTTCGAGACCAACATCGGCGGCACGCTCAACGTGCTGCTCGCGGCGCGGGCGACCGGGGTGTCGAGAGTGGTCTACACCTCCTCCACGTCGGTCTACGGCAATCCTCGCTACCTGCCGGTCAACGAGGACGACCATCTCTCGCTGCTCACGCCCTATGCGGTCTCCAAGCTCTCCGGCGAGCACTACTGCATGGCGTTCTACGAGTCCTACGCGTTGCCGACCACGGCGGTGCGCTATTCGAACATCTACGGTCCCGGACAGGATCCGGCCAATCCCTATTGCGGGGTGGTGGCCAAGTTCGCGGAGGCGCTGTTCGCGAACCGCGCGCCGGTGATCCACGGCGACGGCAATCAGACCCGCGACTTCACCTACATCGACGATGCGGTCGATGCCACCATCCTGGCCGCGGTCTCCGAGCGCGCGCTCGGCGAGGTGTTCAACGTCGGCACCGGAGTCGAGACCAGCGTCAATCAGCTGGCCGCGGTGCTGACCCGGCTGGTCGGCGCGTCCGTCACTCCCGCGCACAGCGACCGGCGAGACGTCGACAACATTCGGCGGCGGGTCGTGAACATCGAGAAGACTCGCCGCGCGCTGCGGTGGGTGCCCGAGGTGACGCTCGAGGAGGGCTTGCGGCGCACCGTGGAATGGCAGCGAGGACGCAACGCGGAGCGAGGGGCCGCGAGAACCACCACTGCATGAGGAGGGGACGATGACGAGCCCCGAGCGACTTCGGCTCTTGTTGGTCAGCGGCGGCAGCGGCTCGTTCGGGACGCCCGAGCGCGCCACCTGGGAACTCGCCACGCGGCTCTCGGATTCGCGCTACGTGGTCACCGTCTGGCTGCCTCCGGCCGAGGAGCTCGACGAGCTGGCGCAATCGCTCGCGGACCGCGGCGCCTCGGTCGAGCGCCTGATGGAGCCGCGCTCGCGCTGGGATCTGCGTGGCGCCGCAGCGCTGGGATCGATGTTTCGCCGCGTGCGCCCCACCGTCGTGCACCTCCACACCGAGGCCGACGGCGGCCACCGCACCCTGCCATCGTGGATCCGCATGTTCGGCACCCCGCACCTGATCGCCACGCACCATGGACTGCCGGGCTGGGAGCCGTGGCCGTCCCTGGGCACGGCCGACGTCGTGACCGCGGTGTGCGAATCCGCCGGCGAAGCGCTCATCCGCGCGCACGGAGTCATGCGTGCGCGCCTGCGGCTCGTTCCGAACGGCGTCGAGCCTCCCGACGAGGAGGCCGAGACGGGCCCCGCTCGGTGGATTCGGGAGCAGCTGCGCGTCGATGCCCGGCGACCGCTCTGGGTGTGCCCCGCGCGCCTCGAGGACATCAAGGGCCACGAGACGCTGCTCGACGCGCTCCATCGTCTGCATCAGCAGGGCTACGACTTCGTCGTCGCGTTGGCTGGAGAGGGCGCACGGCAGGCCGGGCTCGAGCGCCGGGCCGAGGAGCTCGGACTGGCGCGGAAAGTCCACTTCCTCGGCAGCGTCGACTCGCTGGGACCGGTTCTGCTCGCCGCCGACGCGGTCGTGCTCGCTTCCCGTGAAGAGGCGCAGCCGCTGTCCATCCTGGAGGCCATGGCGCGCGGCCGGCCGGTCGTGGCCAGCGCGGTCGGAGGGCTTCCCGATCTGATCCAGGATGGCTCGAGCGGACTGCTCGTGCCGCCGAACGATTCCGAAGCACTGGCGCTGGCGCTGGCGACGCTTCATCAGCGCCCCGAGGTGGCGGAGCTTCTCGGTTCGGGCGCCGCGGAGCGGGCGCACGGGCAGTTCACATGGGCGCACGCGGTCGAGCGCTACGAGGCGATCTACGACGATCTGATCGGTCTGGCCGGGTTCACCCCGCGCTCCGGGTCGCGCGGCCGAGCGCCCGCGCCGGCCGGGACCCGCGGTTGAAGCCAGCCGGCGGCCGAGAACGCACTCGCCGGTCGCCGCGTCCAGGAGAAACCAGGACCGGTTCGCCCAGGGCGAAAGAGCTTGGCCGCCTGGAGCCGCTCGGGTGGATCGCGCTCGGCGTATGGGCACTCGCGCTCTTCGCGTCCTCGCCCGACTCCACCACGTTGTGGGGCTTCAACGGATTCCGCACCGCGGCTCACGCGTGGCCCGTGCTGTTGTTGGCGGCCGCGGCGGCCTGGGCGATGGCTCGATGGAAGCCGCGCGCCATCGGCCCATGGCTGGCCGTCGCCGCGATGCTTGCGTTCGCGCTGGCGTTCCCGTGGCGCGAGAAGGTGCACGTCCTGGGCGACACGCAGCTGCGCATGCGCGCGCTGTTCGCCGAACGCCTTCCCTCCGCGGGCGCCTCCTGGAGCGAATGGCTGGCGCACGCCGCCAACACGCTGCACGCCGCCCCGCTCGATCTGCTCCTCAACGTGATTCCGGCGGTTGCGCTCCATGGCCTGGGGATGCGGATCTCCACCGCGGTCGCGTGGGTGGGCGCCGTCCAGGCTCTGCTCTTCATGGCGCTCGCCTGGAAGCTGGCGCGGCATCTGGCGCCCGGCCCGAGCCTCCTGGGACCGCTGGCGCTCGCGATCGTGCTGACCGGTGTTCTGGAAGCCTTCGCGGGATACGCAGACTCGGCTTCTCTGGTCGCGCTGGTCGCGCTGGGTTGGTGGAGCGAGATCCTCGTGCCGCTCGATCGTCGCGCTCAGGCCTGGCGCGTCACGGCATGGTTCGTGGCGCTCGTGCTGACCCATCGCGTGGGGGCCGTGATGCTCCTGCCCCAGGTGCTCCGCGCGGCGGGCCCGGCGTTGCCCGGCGATCGGGCGGAAGCGCGGCGTGCACTGCTCGCCATCACCGCCGCGGTGGCCGCGGTGGCGATCGCGGGCGCCTTGATGACGGTGGCCGGTCGCCAGCTGCTGCGCGACGCCACCGAGATCCTTCGCTCGGCGGCGGGATTCACCTGGAAGCCGCTCGATATCGCGAGCGCGCTGATCGTGGTGGCGCCGCTGGCGCTGGTCGCGCCGGCGCTGGCCGGACGCGCCGGCTCGGCGTTCTGGCGCGATCCCCGGGCGCTGTGGATCGCGTCGGGAGCGGCGCCGCTGCTGGTGGCGCTGATCTGGCTATTCCCCTTCGGCGAGAGCGGGCTCGGCATGCATCGCGACTGGGATACCAACGTGCTGCTCGGGATCACCCTCATGGTCGGCGCGGCGGTCCTCTTGTGCCACGCCGGTCTGCCCCGGCTCGGTGCGGCGCTCCAGGCCGCGCTGCCGCTGCTGGCGCTGACCGCCCTCTCGTGGGTCGCGGTGAATGCCGACGCGGGGCTCGCCACGCGGCGAGCGATCGCGCTCGCCACAGAGGCCACGGCGCTCACGGCTCCACAGCGAGCGCACCTGCACCTGTACTTCGGTCAGCGCGCCATGGACGAGCGGCAGCCGGAAGTGGGCGCGCAGCACTACGAGAGAGCCTTCCGCGAAGGCGGCAATCCACGCCGTGCGCTTCTCGCCGCCGAAGCCTGGCTGGTCGCGGGTCGTGCCGATCGAGCGCGCGCCGCCATCGCCGAGGCGCGCGCCGCCGGCGCGCTCTCGCCGGAGCTCGAGGCCAGCGCCCGCCGGCTCGAATCGAGCCTGGCGCCGGCCGATACCGCGAGTGTTCCATGAGCGCCGGCAGGGTGGTCGAGAGTTGCCGCTGTTCCGTGCATCGTGCTAATCCTAGGCCCACGGCATGACGCCCAAACCGATGTCCCATCGATACGTGCTGGTCCTGGCAGGAGGACGAGGGGAGCGCTTCTGGCCCTGGAGCCGCCCCGGGCGTCCCAAGCAACTCCTGCCTCTGGCGCGCGACGGCCGCTCGCTGCTGGCCTCCACGATGGCGCGCGCGTCGCTGCTCGCCCCGCCCGAGCGCTGTCTGGTGCTCACCTCGGCCGATCTGGTCGAGCGGGTGCGCAGCGAATGTCCTCCCGGGACACGAGTGTTCGGAGAGCCGGTGGGCCGCAACACGGCCCCGGCGATCGCCGCCGCGGCCATGCTCTTCGAGCGCGAGACGCCCGGCGCTTCGTTCGCCGTGCTTCCCGCCGATCACGCCATCGACGATCGAGCCGCCTTCGCCGCCGACATCGATCGCGCGCTGGGCGTCGCGGAGCGCGAGCGCGCGCTGGTCACGATCGGCATCCCGCCCGCGGGGCCCGATACCGCCTTCGGTTACGTGCAGCGTGAAGCCTCGCTGGGAGATCGCCTCTATCGCGTCGCGACGTTCACCGAGAAGCCCACGCGCGAGCGCGCGGAGGGATTCCTGCGCCACGGCGGCTACTACTGGAATGCCGGTATCTTCGCGTGGCGCGCCGAGGTCTTCCTCGAAGCGCTGAGCACCACCCGGCCATCGCTGTCGGCGGCCTTGCGCGGACTCGGCGAGGCGCCGGATTTCCAGGCGGGTCTGAACCGCGTGCTGCCCGAGTGCGAATCGATCTCGGTGGATTACGCCGTGCTCGAGCACGCGGGCAACGTGCTCGTGCTCGAAGCCTCGTTCGACTGGGACGACCTCGGCTCGTGGGTGGCGTGGGCGCGCCGTCAGCCGCGCGACGAGCGTGGCAACGTCCTCTATGGCGACGCGGTCGCGGTGGAGTGCGACGATTGCGTGGTGGTCGGCGAAGGCGGGACCGCCGCGGCGCTCGGACTGCGAAGCATGGTCGTGGTGCACGCCGGCGGGGCCACGCTGACCTGTCCCATCGACCGCAGCGAAGACGTGCGGCGCGTCTCCGACGCGGCACGCCCGAGGAGGGTCTCGTGAGATCGATCGCGCGCTGGACCTCGCTGGCGCTGATGGGCGCGTGGCTCGCAGGCTGCGCGACCGCGCCGCCCGCGGGCGAGAAGACCTCTCCTTTGCCGGGCGGGCAGACGACGGTCGTGACACCCACGCCCGCGCCCGTGCCCGCACCGACGCCGAGACCGGCGTCGCCGATGCCCGGCACGCCGGTCGGCACCACCGCCTCGGGTGGCGTGATCATGAGCGGCACTCGCCCGACCGTGCTCGACACGCTGCCGACGGCGGACGCCAAGGCCGTGCTCGAGACGATCCCCGAGCCTCTGCCGCCGGACCAGCGCGTGCCGCCGAAGGCGGGCGCCGGCGCTGCGGTCGTTGCCGGCACGGCAGGCGCATCCGCCGCTCCCGATTCGGTCGCGGCCGACACGTCGCGTTCCGAGGGGGACGTTCCCGTGCCGTCGCCCACCGAGCCGATCGGCGACAAGCCGGGCGCCGCTCCGCCGGCGGGATCCTCGACTCCACCTCCTCCGCCGCCGCCTTCGGGCTCGGCAGGGGCTCCGTCGACGTCCAGCGCGGAATGCTGGCGCGTCCAGCTCGCAGCACCCCCGGAAGCGGAGCGCGCCGAGAAGCTGAAGAGCGCCGCGGAGTCGCAGCTCGGAGTTCCCTGCGTCGTGGAGAAGGAGAAGACGCTCTTCAAGGTGCGGACGCGCGACTGCCAGGACTCGGCCGCGTCCGATGCCACGAGGAAGCGGGCGATCGACTCCGGATTCTCGGGAGCGTTCAAGATCCGAGACACGAAGAAGTGAGCGACCGGCTGGTGCTCTTCGAGGACGCCCGCTGGGGCGACCTGAGCCCGCTCACCGACCTGCTGCCGGTTCACGCGCTCGCCTTCGGCGACTCGTGCCTCGCGACGCGCTGGATGCGCGCGGTTCCGGAGCTCTCGCCGGGCCCCTTCGTGGGGCGCCCGCTCGCGCTCCGGGCGTGGCGCCAGGCCTCGGCACCCGGTGAGGCGCGGGCCGAATCCGGGGACTCGGTGCTCGCGATCAACGTCTCGGCGATTCCGGGATCGTGGCTCGCGACCGTGCTCGAGGGCGGCCCTGCGGTCTGGCTCGCCGGCGATCGTGTGATCGCCGTGCGCGGCTCGCACCGCCAGCTCTCACCGGGGTTCGATCGAGGCACGGGCTTCGCGGACTTCGTGCGCGAGCTCGGCCTGCGCGAGTCCCGCGTCGACGCGCGCATGATCCGCTGGCCGTGGGAGGTCGTGGAGTGGAATCCCGACGCTCTGGCGGCCGATCTCGCGAGCGCGCGGCCCGAGTCGGCCGGCGACGTGCATCGTCTCGCCGCGCTCTACGAGCCGCACCAGATCTCGGTGGGCGCCGGAGCGCGCGTCGACGCCTTCGCGGTGCTCGACGCGCGATCGGGGCCGATCCGCCTCCACCCGCGGGTGGTGGTGCTGCCCCACACGGTGGTGGCCGGCCCATGCGTGGTGGGTGAGGGCACCGAGCTCCTCTCCGGCGTCATCTCCCGCTCGACCATCGGTCCGGAGTGCCGGGTCGCCGGCGAGGTCGATTCCTCGGTCTGGCAGGGTTACGCGAACAAGCGACACCATGGATTCGTCGGACACAGCGTGATCGGTGAGTGGGCCAACCTAGGAGCGCTCACCACCACGAGCGACCTCAAGAACACCTACGGCGAAGTGCGCGTGTGGGCGGGGGGCCGCGAGGTGGCGACCGGATATCACAAGATCGGCTCGTTCATCGGGGCCCACGTGAAGACCGGCATCGGCACGCTGCTGCCGACCGGAGCGTCGATCGGCACCGGATCCAATCTTTTCGGCGGCGGCCGATTCGCGCCCAAACGGGTGCCGGCGTTCACCTGGTGGGACGGGGAGCGGGCGGTGGAGCACCGTCTCGACCGTCTGCTCGAGACCGCGAGCATCGCGATGACGAGGCGCGGCAGGTCGCTCGATCCGGACACGCGGCGGGCGATCGAGTCGTTCTTCGAAGCCACGGAGCACGAGCGCGCGCCGACCCGGAGCGGCGTGTCCGGCCCGGCTTGACCGCTCGCTTCCGGCCTCCCTAGACTCCGACCTGAATCCCGCATTCCGCATCAGGCCCTGCGCGACTCACCCGCTCTCCATCGACGAGAGGAATCGGATGCCTGAGCTCAGGAAGGACCCGGTGGTCGGCCGGTGGGTCATCATCTCCACCGAGCGCAGCCGCCGGCCGACCAACTTCAGCCCTGCGGCGCCGCAGAGGTCGTCGGGATACTGCCCGTTCTGTCCCGGACACGAAGACAAGACTCCGCCGGAAGTGTACGCGGTGCGCGCCAACGGGGAAGGCGTGAACGCCGGGGGATGGACGGTCCGGGTCGTGCCCAACAAGTTCCCGGCGCTGCAGATCGAGGGGACGCTCGACCGCCGGGGTGAAGGTCTCTACGACAAGATGAACGGGGTTGGAGCGCACGAGGTCGTCATCGAGAGCCCGGTCCACGACCAGGATCTCGCGGACCTCCCGGTCGAGCACATCGAGCAGGTGCTGCAGGCCTATCGCGCCCGCGTGCTCGATCTGCATCGAGATCGCCGGTTCCGCTACGTGCTGATCTTCAAGAACCACGGCGATCAGGCCGGCGCCACGCTCGAGCACACGCACACGCAGCTGATCGCGACCCCGATCATTCCCAAGATCATCCAGGAAGAGCTCGAGGGCGCCCGGCGCTATTACGAGCTCAAGGAGCGCTGCGTCTTCTGCGACATGGTTCAGCAGGAGACGGCGGCGGAGGAATCCGGACGCCGGCTGGTGTCGATGAACGACCGGTTCGTGGCCATGGCGCCGTTCGCCCCGCGCTTTCCCTTCGAAACCTGGATCCTTCCGCGCCGCCATGACGGCTCGTTCGAGTCGGTCGAGCAGGAGGAGGAGCTTCGGGACCTGGCGTGGATGCTCAAGGACACGCTGGTGCGCCTCAACCGCGCCCTCAACCGTCCGCCGTTCAACTTCGTGCTCCACACCTCGCCCGTGACCGATCCGGACCTCGAGTACTATCACTGGCACATCGAGATCCTGCCCAAGCTGACGCGGGTCGCGGGATTCGAGATCGGCTCCGGCTTCTACATCAATCCGACACCACCCGAAGACGCCGCCCAGTACCTGCGGGGCATGGGCGGCTGAAACGGTTTTCGCCAGGAATGGCTCAAACGCTACGGATCGCGCACATCGCCAGCGAGATGACCCCGATCATCAAGGTCGGGGGACTCGGTGACGTGGTGGCTTCGCTGGCGGCCGAGCAGGCCCGGCGCGGCCACGACGTCGTGGTCGCCATCCCGGCTTACGCGGGCGGCCGGATCGGATCCCAGTGGGCTCGCCAGAACCTGGGCCGTGAAGAGGTTCCCTGGGGCATGGGCCGCGAGCCGGCGGTCTTTCGCCTGCTCTCACCGGCATCCCCGGTCGATGGCGGCGGAAGACTGCGCGTGCTGCTGGTCGACCACGTGGGGGAGCGGCGGTTCTTCGACCGCGCCGGCGTCTATGACGATCCGGCAAGCGCCGAAGGCTATCCCGACAACGGCGAGCGCTTCCTGTTCTTCTCCCGCGCGGCGCTGCAAGGGCTGGCGCGCCTCGACGGGCCTTGGGACGTGATCCACGCCCATGACCATCAGGCGGCGTGGGCTCCCTGCTTCGTGCGCACGCACGAGTCGGAGAACCCCAGCTTCGCCGAGACCGCCACGGTCTTCACCATCCACAACCTCGGCTATCAAGGCATCCACGATCCATTCGTCCTCGGATTGGCGGGGTTCGGCCGCGCGCTGTTCTATCCGGCCAGCCCGTTCGAGTTCTGGGGCCGGGTGAACGACATGAAGGTCGGCCTGGTGTTCGCGGACATGATCTCGACCGTGAGCCCCCGTTACGCGCGGGAGATCCAGTCGAGCGGAGAGTTCGGCTTCGGCCTCGAGGGCGTCCTGGCGCGGCGGCGGGACGATCTGCGCGGCATCCTGAACGGCATCGACGTCGACACCTGGGATCCCGCCAGTGACCGCTTTCTGCCGCACCACTTCGATCGGGAGCAACTCGATGGCAAGTGGCGAAACCGCCAGGCGCTGGCCGAAAAGTGTGGTCTGCCCCTGGAGCCCGATTGGCCGATGGTCGGCATGGTCACCCGGCTGGTGGACCAGAAGGGACTCGACCTGATCGAGGCCGCCGAGCGCGATCTCCTCAGGCTCGAGGCGCGTTTCGTGGTGCTCGGTACCGGTCAGGCGCGCTACCAGGACCTGTGCCGCCGAATGATGGAGCGCGCCCCGGAGCGTTTCCAGTACCGCTCGGGCTTCGACGAGGCGCTCGCCCATCTCATCGAAGCCGGATCCGACCTGTTCCTGATGCCCTCGCGCTACGAGCCGTGCGGACTCAACCAGATGTACAGCCTGCGCTACGGCACCGTTCCGGTGGTGCGCGCCACCGGCGGGCTCGCCGACACCGTGCAGGATTTCGACCCCACGACGCGCCAGGGCACCGGCTTCGTCTTCGAGCGCTACGAGGCGGCCGACATGATCCATGCTCTGCGGCGCGCGCTCACCATCCACCGTCAGCCGCATCTGTGGGCGGACCTGCGCGCCAACGGCATGGCGCAGGACTTCTCCTGGAAGAGGAGCGCAAACGGGTACGACCAGCTCTATGCCGAGGCGCTGGAGCGGGTGCGGCGTGGCGACGTTCCGACACTGGAGTCGGTGCGTTCCGAGGGCGAGCCGACTCGCGAAGGGACGACGTCGCCCTAGCTAGG
>DASTBI010000220.1 GCA_035712145.1 Candidatus Eisenbacteria bacterium
GTGGTCGACGACACGCGACTCTTTCCCGATCAGTTCAACGCGAGCGTGGGATACTACGACCCACCCCGAGGGACCTGGCCGACGGCGGCCGAGCTGGACACGTTCCTCTACGCGCGCGGTGGGTTCCCCTGGAAGGGATACCCCGGCAGCCCGCAGGGTCCACCAGCACCAACGCCCACGTTGAGCACGGCGGGGATCTTGAATGGCTACGACTTCGACACCGTCGGGACGCGCGGGAACACCAGTGGCATCGTGCCACTCTCGCTGCTGAGCCAGTACCGGCAGGTGATGTGGTTCACCGACGACGTCGGGGCTACGTACTCCGGCAGCCCGGTCGAGCTCCTGTCGCCCACGACCTCGCTGCGCTTCATGAGCCAACCGGGTCAGAGCAACACGCTCGCGGCCTACGTCGCTCAGGGAGGAAAGCTGTGGCTGTCCGGCGGTGGGGCGGCCTATGCGACCCTGGTCAATTGGGGCCGGCGCAACACACCCCCGAGTGACTGGACCAACGTCGACCAAGAATTGATTCCGGGGCGATTCATGTACGATTTCTCGCACTGGAGATCCGCGGTCGCAATTGCCCCGGCGCGTCAGGCACTCATCAATACCCCGGACTGGGCTCCTCCCGAATGGGGCTCGACGTACTCGATCGGCCGAGGCTGGTCGGGACACGGGGTGGATCGCACGCTGTCGCAGCCGAACTACAGCGCGCTCGTGAACAGCGCCGACGTGGCCATGTCGGTACTGAATCCTCGAACCTGTGTGTCGGACCCGCCGCCGCCGCAGCGGTTCTGCAACTCGTTCTACCTCGTCTCGTCCTATCCCGCGGAGTACATCGGACGCGTCGCCGGTTTCGCCTCTCCTCCCAACTTTGTGCAGGAGGACACGGATCCGCATCCGGTCAAGGTTCGCCTGGAGTCGACGCTCGACACGCTCTACAGCGCGATCGGCGGGAGCATGCCGGCCCAGCTGCCGGTGATGACCTACTACCACGGGTTCGAGAGCGGGCCGGTGGTGTTTTCTGGATTCCCAGTCTGGTACTACCAGCGCCGGCAGGGCCAGAAGCTGGTGGACTTCGTGCTGCAGGACATCTGGGGACTCACGAAGGAACCAGCCGCGAATCGGGCGGCCGTGGCGTCACGCCGTCGTTAGAGGGCGTTCAAGTAAAGGCGCGGCGGCGAGCGATTCGTCGCCGCGCCTGACTGTTTGTGATTGACGCGGCGCCGGGCCGCGTGCCCATACTGCGTGTGCCTGGGCCATTCATTCCCTGACCGGGTCTGAAGGGTGCTTACCCAATGAAACCCGGTCGGAAGCATGATCGCCCGATCCCCGCTCTGGTCATCGCGGTCCTCGGGGTTTCGGCTCTGGGCGCCGCGGGGTGTTCGCAGCCGGTCGATCCGCTGTTCCGATCCAACCTGCCGCCAGAGGTCCGCCTCACCCAGGCGCCCGTCAGCTCGAGCGACCAGTACTTCTACGCCTACCGCATGAACTGGGTGGGCTACGACCCCGACGGGCGTGTGGATCACTTCCTGATCACGGTGGATCCGCCGCGTCCCGACACGGTCGACCTCAGTCTGAAGAACGCCCAGGGCCTGCCGATCTGGTCGCCCACCAACAAGAACGAAGAGATCATCTTCTTCCGTGCGACGACCCCGGAGTCGGCGCAATCGGCGTTCCTCAAAGCCACCGACTTCCATACCTTCGCGATTGCCGCGGTGGACGACAAGGGCGCTGTCTCGAAAACCGCCTGGCGGAGCTTCTTCTCGTTCACCCAGGCGCCGATGGTGTCGATCGATTCGCCGTCCCCCAACGGGATATTCACCCCCCTCGTCACGCCGACGGTGCGCATCTCATGGAGCGGGATCGACCCGGATGGCCAGTTCACGGCCAAACCGGTCAAGTGTCGCTACCGCTTGTTCGGAAAGAACAACCCGGACTTTCCCGACGACAAGGACTTCGTCGGCCATGTGTATTCCCAGCCCGAGTTCCTTCGCTGGATGTACGCGCCGACCTTCGGGCCGTCTGACAAGTGCCCGCCTTGCACGGCATGGGATTCGACCGGCCCGGACACGATGGAGGTCGTGTACACGAATCTGGTCCCCGACGAGTACTACATCTTCGCCGTGACTTGCTTCGACGAGGCCGGAGCCTATGACCCGATCTTCTCGACCAGCTCCAACTTGCTTCGTTTCGCGGTGACGTTCGCCGGGTCGTTCGGGCCGCGGATCTGCATGGGCAACGAGTTCTTCAACTACTGCTACGAGACCGGTGGCTATGCGAATGACCCGAGCCGCTACGTCAACGTGGAGGTCCCCGAGGGCCAGCCATTGAGCATCTTCTGGTTCGCCATTCCTCAAGGAGGCGCGAGCATGCGGCGCTTCCGCTGGGTGCTCGATCTGCAGGACCTGGACGACCAGACTCCACGGACCAACGAGACCACCGACTGGTACCACTGGAGCGCCTACAGCCTGAATACCACGAGCGCCACGGTGGGCCCTTTCTCCGTCGACCCCTCGCCGGACCATCTCTTCTTCATCGAGGCGGAAGACAACAACGGCCAGCGAAGCCTGGGCATTGTCCACTTCACCGTCGCTCGAGCCACCTTCGAGCGCGAGCTTCTCATCGTCGACGATGCGCGGTTGTCGCCGGACTACATCAACTTGCAGACCAATACGTACGGTCAACCGAGCGGCCCATGGCCTACCGCGGCCGAGCTGGACACCTTCTTCTTCGCGAAGGGCGGCTTTCCGTGGAAGGGCTATCCCGGCAATCCGCAAGGTCCCCCGGCTCCCACTCCGACGATCAGCTCTCCCGGAGTCTTCAACGGGTACCCGTTCGACACGCTCGGTACGCGGGGGATCCTTTCGGGCATCGTTCCACTCGCGAAACTCGGGAAATACAAGATCGTCATCTGGTACACGGATAACGTCGGCGCGACTTACAAGGGGTCACCGATGGAGGTGTTTGCCCCGATCACATCGTTGCGTCTCATGAGTCTGCCCGGCCAGCCGTCGACGATCTCCACCTACCTCAAGCATGGTGGCAAGGTGTGGATGTTCGGCGGAGGCGCGGCGTACGCGACCCTGGTCGACTGGCCCAAGCCCAACACGCCGACGAACGACTGGACCAACAGCGACCTCGAGCTGATCCCGGGCCGCTTCATGTACGACTTCCCTCACTGGCAGTCTTCGGTCGGCATCGCGCCCGCCAGCAACGCGCTGATCAACACGCCCGACTGGTCGCCGGGGGACTGGAACTCCACGTCCTCGATCGGGCGAGGCTGGTCGGCACACGGAATCGACAGAACGCTGTCGCAGCCCAATTACAGCATCCTGACCAATAGCACGCAGCCCAGCATGGCGGTGCTGAGCCCCCGGACCTGCACTTCGGATCCGCCGCCGCCGCAGCGGGCCTGCAGCCCCTTCTATGTGCTCACCAACTACGCGGCAGAGTTCATCGGACGAGTGGCGCCGAACCCTTCACCGCCGAATTTCATCCGCGAGGACGTCGATCCCGATCCCAACGTCTTCAAGGACGAGTCGACGCTCGACACTCTCTACTCGGCGGTGGGCGGCACGATGCCGGGACAGCTGCCGGTGATGACGTACTATCACGGCCAGCAGTCGCCGCAGGTCGTATTCAGCGGTTTCCCGCTCTGGTACTTCCAGCGCGCGCAGGTGATCAGGCTGGTGGACTTCGTGCTGCAGGAGATATTCAGGCTTCCGCCGCCGCCGCCGGGTGCGCGAGGCTCCCAAGGGCCAGCGCCTGTTTTGACCCAGGTTCCCTCGTCGGGCATACTCCGCGGCCGCTTTGTGAACACCAGATCAGGCGGAGCGCCCGGCCAAGACGCCATCCCACCCGAGCGGGTGTCGGTGAGCCGGTCCGGGGAACGCCGCCGGTGAGGAGAGTCTTCCCATGAAGGCCGGAATTCATCCCGTCTACGAAGTGCGCACCTTCCACTGTTACGGCTGCGGTTCCGAGTGGCAGAACCGGACCACCCTCCAGCCCGGCACTTCGGATGGCAAGGTCCATCTGGACATCTGCTCGAACTGCCACCCGTTCTACACCGGCAAGCAGAAGCTGGTCGACAAGGCGGGTCGCGTGGAGCGTTTCCGCAGGAAGTACGGCAAGAAGGGCGAGTCCGCCGAGGCGGAGAAGGACGCCGCCCCCGCTTCGGCCGAGTCCTAGCCCTCCTCAACCGGCTCCACGCCCGGTCACGCCGGGCGGGAGCCGTTTTCATTTCCGGAGGTTCCCTTCTGCCTTTCCTTCCGGTCGGAGGCCAGGCCGTCATCGAGGGCGTCATGATGCGCTCGCCGTCGAGCATGGCGGTCGCGGTGCGGCGCGCCGATGGATCGGTGGCAATGATGGAGAAGCCGTTCGTCTCCATCACGCGAAAGATCAAGGTGCTTGGCTGGCCGTTCATTCGCGGCGCGGTCTCACTGTTCGAGACCCTCTACCTCGGCATGAGCGCGCTTCAGTTCAGCGCCGACGAGGCGTCGAAGGACGAAGAGGGGAAGCCGCCGGTCAGCGGTCCGGTTCAGGCGCTCATCCAGGGCGTGACCATGGTGTTCGCCTTCGGCCTGGGCCTTCTGCTGTTCGTCGTCTTGCCGGCCAAGATCACCGAGTGGCTCGGCTTCCATGGGCGCGTCGGATTCGGGCTGGTGGACGGCTTCTTCCGGCTGATGGCGTTCATGCTCTATCTGCTGCTCATCAGCCAATGGAAGGAGATGGCGCGCGTGCTCGGCTACCACGGCGCCGAGCACAAAGCCATTCACGCGCTCGAGAACCGGGCGCCGCTCACACCCGAGAGCGTGCAGACATTCTCGCGCTTCCACCCGCGCTGCGGCACCTCGTTCCTGTTCTTCGTGGTGGTGGTGAGCATCGTGGTCTTCACCTTCATCGGGAAGCCGCGGGGCATCGGGGATCACCTGTTGCGTATCGCGGTCATGCCGGTGATCGTCGGCGTGGCGTTCGAATTCATCCGGCTTTCGGGCAAGTATGCCGACCGGCCTTTCGTGCGCGCGCTGATCTGGCCGGGCATGCAGTTTCAGCGGCTGACCACCCGGGAGCCCGATCTCACCATGTGCGCGGTCGCGATCGCCGCGCTCGAGCGCGTGCGCGGGGACGAACTCGTCCGCAAGCTCGAGGCCGCGCCGGCCGAAGCACGTACCGAAGTCGCCTTCATCCAGTAACGCCCGCGGAGCCGCCATGTGGGACGCGTTGAAGAACGTCGAGGAACGCTTCGCGGAGCTCACGCGCCTGCTCTCGGATCCAGCCGTGGCCAGCGATCCGCGCAAGCTGCGCGACCTTTCCAAGGAGCGCTCGCAGCTCGAGCCCACGATTCGCGCGCTGGAGAGCTATCGAAAAGTCGACCGTACGCTGCAGGACGATCGCGCCGCGATCGCGTCAGGCGACGCCGATCTCGCCGAGCTGGCGCGCGCCGAGATGCCGGAGCTGGAAGCGAAGCTCGCGAGCCTCGAGCAGGAGCTTCAGAAGCTGCTCGTGCCTCGCGATCCCGACGACGACAAGAACGTGATCGTCGAGATCCGCGCGGGGACCGGCGGCGCGGAGGCGTCGCTTTTCGCGTCCGACCTCTATCGGATGTACACCAAGCACGCCGAGCAGAAGGGCTGGAAGCTCGAAGTCCTGAGCTCGAGCCCCAGCGAAGTCGGTGGCTTCAAGGAAATGATCTTCCAGCTCTCCGGCACCGACGTATACCGGGAGATGAAGTTCGAGAGCGGCGTCCACCGCGTGCAGCGTGTGCCCGACACGGAGGCATCAGGCCGCATCCACACCTCCGCGGCCACGGTCGCGGTGCTGCCGGAAGTCGAGGACGTGGATGTGGACATCCAGGAGAAGGACATTCGAGTCGACGTCTATCGCGCGGGCGGCCCGGGTGGCCAGGGCGTTAACACCACGGACTCGGCGGTCCGCATCACCCATCTGCCGACCGGGCTCGTGGTCACCTGCCAGGACGAGCGCTCGCAGATCAAGAACCGCGCGAAGGCGATGAAGGTGCTCCGCGCCCGGCTCTACGACGCCAAGCTCCAGGAGCAGCAGGCGAAGCAGGCAGCCCAGCGCCGCTCCCAGGTGTCGACCGGAGACCGCAGCGCCAAGATCCGCACCTACAACTTCCCGCAGGGCCGGGTCACCGATCACCGCATCAACCTCACGCTCTATCGTCTCCAGGACGTGGTCGAAGGTGATCTTCAGGAGCTGAGCGACGCGCTGGCGGCCGCCGACATGGCGGAGCGCCTGGCGGCCGCCGGGGCCGAGGCGAGCAAGAGCTCGTAGCTGTCCATGCCGTTGCCAGATGGACGACCCGGTCGACAGGACGACCCGCCATCGAGCAGCCCCTTCATCCAGTCCCGAGCGCTGAAAGCTCCGCGGCACACCGCGTGCGTTTGCATCATGCCGCCCCGCGTGGAGCGTGAATGACGACTCATCACTCATTCGTCTCGGCCCGGCCGGCAAGCAAGTCTGGCGTGCATCCCTTCCCGCGCTGGGTCATCCCTTTCTGGCTGGCCTTCATCGGCTCCCTGTGGTGGGACTCGATCGAGCGTGCCACGAATGTCGCGGCGCTCGCATCGTCATCCGACCGAGTGAAGACGATGATGGTCGGGTTCGGAGTCCTCGGGCACTTCGCGGCCAATCTGCTGGAAGCGGCCGGCTATCGGCTGTGGTGGCGCAGTGTCCGCCGGCTCTCGATCCCCTTCTGGGCCCTGTTCAATTGGCTGGTGTCCTTCTCGGTGATCGACCTGCTATCGGATGGAGTGCGCCGCCTCGCCCTTCGTCACCCCGACTTCTCGGTCTGGCTCGCACCCCTGGCCGGCGTGGCCGCGCTCGACCCGAACCCGCTTCACGCGGGCCTGGCCGCGGCGTTCGGCAACTTCGGCCTCTTCACGGCGCTGCGGATCGTCGCCACCGCGGCCATCCAGCGTCGACTGGTCGGCATCGGATGGGGCGAGGCTTTGGCCGTGGTCGTGCCGGCGTGGATCGTCACGCGCCTGCTCATCTGGTGGAGCGTCGACCTCTTTGCCGGCCGGAGCGCCCTGGGATGATTCCTTCGTCGCGAGCGACCGGCATTCTCCTGGCGACCGCCATGGTCCCGCTCGTCGCACTCGGAACGCTTTGGTGGCGGGACCGAAGCGCCCCTCGTGAGGAGCCACGCTGGGGTCAACCGGGGCTGATCCAGGTCTTCCCGAGCGCGGGAACGAAGCCAGCCGCGCGCTCCCGGAGCGTGGTCCCGGTGAACCCAGCGTGTCCCCATTGCGGCGGCTACGTCGCGGCCGCGGCCAAGAGGGTCGGACCGGACGAGGTGCTGGCGATCCTGATGGTCGACACGCGCCGTCCGCAGGACGGGCATCCAGCGCCGGCCGGCGTCGACGAGGTCTGGTGGGATCGCGACATGATCTGGCGGAATCGCTGGGGTCATCGCGTGTACGGGGAGATGCTGCGCTTCGATGCGCAAGGCCGTTATCGAGGCAGCGAGGCTCTTCTCGATGATGGTGCTCGATCCATCCCCGAAGGAAGGAGGTGAGCGTCGAATGAAGCGACATCGGAAGCCACTGACGACTCTGCTGTGCGCCATGCTCGCCCTCGGAATCTGCGCCATGCCGGTCGCGGCTCAGGACGAATGGGGAGGCGAGACGACGGAAGGGTGGCGGACGTTTCTGCAGTACGCGGGGTGCGCCATGGGGATCGCTGCAGCGCCAACCGGCATCGGCGTGGTCGTGGCGGTGACGGGGTGTCTGTTACTGATGACCGAGTGAGTCCGCGCCCCCGAGCAGGAGATGAGGGTGCTCAGGAAGATCATGTCGATCATGCTGCTGCTGGTGGCGTTGCTCACGGTGCTCGGCCCGATGACGCCGACCGCCATGGCACAGGACGTTGCCGGGTCCACGGACTATCCGGACTACGGCGAGACGGACGCCAGCAAGCTCGGGACGTTTTCAGCCATGGCGTGCGGCGTCATGGTGAGGGGCACGATCGCGACCGGCGGGGCCATCGTCGGGATCATCGCGCCGACGGTGGCGGTTTGTGCCTTCGCCTTGTTGCTGTCGCTGGAATAGATCCTGAGGCGCTGGTGGTCGGCACCACGAGGTCTTGGTCCTCGAAGTATGCTGCTTCCCGTGTCGTGGACCATCGCCAGCGCCTTTTCCGAGGCTTTGAAGCGCCTCGAATCCGCCGAGACGTCTCATCGGCAGGCGGAGGCCGAGGTCGAGGAGCTGATCGGAAGACTCCTCCAACTCGGTCGCGCGGACCTCTATCTGCAGCGGGAAAGGCCGCTCTCGGCTGAGGAGCACAGGGCCCTCCAGGGCTGGATCGATCGCCGCCTCCGTGGCGAGCCGATCCAGTACATCACCGGCCGTGCGGCCTTCCGCGAGCTCGATCTCGCCGTCACCCCCGCAGTGCTGATTCCGCGCCCCGAGACCGAGCTTCTGGTCGAGACCGTGCTCGAAGCCTTGCGCTCCGAACGCACACGCTGGCCTGCGCCCCGGGTGCTCGACCTCGGCACCGGATCGGGCGCGATCGCGCTCGCGATCGTGAAGGAGTGGCCCCAGGCCAGGCTCACCGCGACCGATCGGTCGAGAGCAGCCCTCGAGGTCGCCGAACGCAATGCCGCCGAGCTCGGCCTTGAAGGCCACATTCGTTTCCTCGAGGGCGAATGGTTCGAAGCCTTGCCGGCGGACGAGCGCTTCGAGGTCGTGGTGTCGAACCCGCCTTACATCGCGGACACGGAGCTGGAGAGCCTGCCGCGCGACGTGCGCGACCACGAACCGTCCGCGGCGCTGTTCGCGGGTCCCACCGGACTCGAGGCGCTGCGATCGATCGTCGACGACGCGCCACGACACCTCGTGGGAGGCGGCGTCCTGGCCCTCGAGCTCGCCGAGTCGAGAGCCCACGACGTGAGCGCGTGGCTCGAAGGCGCGCACGACTGGCAGCACGTGGCGCTGCGCGACGACCTCGCGGGCCGCCCGCGCATCCTGCTGGCGCGGCGTCAGACCGGCCCGGCCATCGCCCCGGCTCAGTGGGGCGAGGATCGCTGAAAGTCGAAGCTCAATCCTCACGTTCGTCGGGCCGATAACGTCCTGACCCCTGGCCGGCTCTGCCGGCCCACCCGTCCAGCGTCGGAGGTCCCATGCACGACGAACGTTCACGGATCGAATACGCGGCGCTCCTTCACCAGGCTCGGGAAGCCGAGCGCCTGATGGTGTTTTCCTGGCTGGCGCCTGGAGTTCTGGCGACCACGCTCCTGGCGTGGGGAATCGGCAACCACACGCCGGGCTTCATGGTCTCGGTGGTGCTGACGGCGGCGGCCGGATTTCTCGCCATGAGCCACTGGCGTGAGCGGGCGGCCACGGTGGCCGGCTACCTCGAGATCTATCACGAGAGCGAGACCGACAATCCTTCGTACTTCCATCGCTACGGCCGGCTGAAGGCCACGCTGGGAAACAGCGGCAACCGGGAGTGGCACGTCACCACCTATTTCAGCGCCCTCTGCGCGGCGGCGACCGTGGTGGCGTGGGTGTTCTCGTCCTCGGGCGACCACGGTGAGCTGTGGGCAGGGATCGTCACGGCGCTCGCGCTGGGCTTCGCCTCGTACTCCTTCTCCGAGACCTCACGGGCTCAGCAGACCGACACCGCCGCGCAATGGCGGCGCGCGGACTCCGGGCTTCGCGAGGTCAAGCGCCGGCTCGGCGGGGACTGATCAGTGCGTCAGGTAGTGTGAGTCCTTCTCGCCGGCGCGGATCGCGACTTTCAGCGCGTTCGCCTTGGGCGGGATGGGGCAGTTGTAGTAGTCCGAGAACGCGCACGCGGGGTTATAGGCGCGATTGAAGTCGAGCACGTAGCGGCCGTCGGGCAGGCGATCGGGATCCAGATACCGCCCGACGGCGTACGTCTCCTTGCCGGTGGTGGCGTCGCGGAAGAAGATCCCCATGTCGTTCTCGCCGACTCCAGGCTCGAGGAGGCGCGTGGCCTCCAACCGGCAGCTCTTGCCAGAGACCTTGAAGTCGAACCAGCCGGCCCGCACCGCGCGTCTCGAATTCCCCCGGGTCGACTGGATGACGACCGTGTCGGGCCGCGGGTTGGGAATGAGCGGGAGCACGAAGCGGTAGCGGAGATCCACCGGGTAGTACTGCAGTCCCTTGTACTCGGAAAGCCGTGAACTCCTGGGATCGAAGGCGATCAGCGCCGGATATCGCTGGTGAGACAGGCGAACCACGTAGCGACCCACTCCGATGTTGCGAGGCGCCAGCATGGCATGCCGGCTGGGGGTCTCGCCGATCTGGAAGGTCGCCTTCTCGTCCAGGGCGGCGACCTGGAACGAGTCGCCCACGACCCGGACCCGCAGATGCCGCGCGGCCACGGTGGAGTCCTCGAGCCGAACATCGTTTCCCGGCGCGCTGCCCACCGTGAGCTCCTGCTTGTCGTCGAAGTCCACGCGGCGCACCGCGGCCAGATACGAGGTGGGGCTGGTCTGGAGCCACTTCTCGGTGTCGGCGCGCTCCTTCTGGATCGCGGCGACCAGGGAATCGGGGGTCGCGGACGCGCTCGCGCTGGTCGCGGCGGGGGAGGGCGCGGTGAAGAGGACGAGGCACGAGCCGGCGATGGCGACCGCCACCGTGGTTCGCGACCCCATCGAAGCGGCCTTCCTCCTGGCGTTGCTTTGCATGTTCATGATCCTCGCGGGTTGAATTCCGGGACGCGCTGCCGATAATCCCGGAGACGGTTCACGAATCCAACATCAATAGGAGCGGCCGCCTGCGGCCGACAGGGAAGGAGCCCCCATGGACGTCCGCGCGGGCGCGCAGCCGTTGCCCCTCACCGAACCGGCCACCCCCCTCGCGGAGTCTACGGAGTCATCGGAGCCCCGCATCATGGACGCGCTGCGCATCGAAGGTGGTCGGAAGCTCGAAGGTCGCATCGAGGTCAGCGGAGCGAAGAACGCCGCGCTGCCGGTGATGGCGGCCACGCTGCTCGCACCCGGCGTGCACACGCTACGAAACGTCCCGCTGCTCGCCGACACGCGCACCATGGTGCGCGTGCTCGAGCAGCTGGGCGCGCGAGTCGAGTTCCGCGGGCACGCCTGCAAGATCGACACGTCCAGCGTCACCTCGGTCGAGGCGCCTTACGATCTCGTGCGCACCATGCGCGCGAGCATCTATGTGCTCGGTCCGTTGCTGGCCCGATTCGGGGCGGCGCGTGTCTCGTTGCCGGGCGGATGTGCCTGGGGTCCGCGACCCGTCAATCTCCACATCGAAGGCATGAAGGCACTGGGCGCCGATCTGCAGATCGAGCACGGCTACATCGTCGGCAAGGACGTGCACCTGAAGGGTGCTTCGATCGGCTTCGAGACGATCTCGGTCGGCGCCACCGGCAATCTGCTGATGGCGGCAGTGCTCGCCTCCGGCACCACGGTGCTCGACAACGTCGCGCTCGAGCCGGACATCACCGCGCTGGCCGAGATCCTGAGCGCCTGTGGCGCGCGCATCGAAGGGATCGGAACGCGCCGGCTCACCATCCACGGCGTCACGCAGCTCAAGCCGATCGACACCGCCATCATTGCCGACCGGATCGAGGCCGCCACCTACATGGCGGCGGCGGCCATCACCGGGGGCACGCTGACGCTCGAGCGCTGCGACGCTTCGCACATGGCGGCGGCCATCCACGCGCTCGAGGACGTGGGATGCACGGTCCTTCCGGAGAACGGCAGGATCGAGATCAAAGGACCCGCGCGGATCAAGGCCACGAACATCACCACGTCGCCGTTCCCTGGATTCCCCACCGACATGCAGGCTCAGATGATGGCGGTGCTGTCGGTCGCCTCAGGCACCAGCACGATCACCGACACGGTCTATCTCGATCGCTTCACGCACGTGCCCGAGCTGGTCCGGCTGGGCGCGGACATCCGTCTGGACGGGAACTCCGCGGTGATCCGCGGCGTCGAGCGGCTGCAGGCTGCGCCGGTCATGGCCACCGACATCCGCGCCAGCGCGGCGCTGGTGCTGGCCGCTCTCGCGGCCGAGGGCGAGACCACCATCTCCCGCATCTATCACCTCGATCGTGGATACGAGCGCCTCGACGAGAAGCTCTCCAAGGCCGGAGCGCGCGTCGAGCGCATACAGCACTGAGTTCGAGACGCTTGCCGGGCGAGGCGCGAGCCCGCATGATCCGGAGCGCATGGAAGGCCGTCGCGAAACGCCGGGCACGATGCTGTGGGTCACCGGCACCGCTCTGTTGCTGAGCGTCTTCACGGTCTACCTTCATCTCAAAGAGCTCGGCCGAGCCTACGTGCTCGAGTATCAGGTGCCGCGCCACCTCGCGATGCTGGCGGGCACCGCCGGCAATCCCTGGCAGTACCGCGTGTTCTCGGCGTGGGTCGTCGAAGGATTTCACCAGGCGCTCGCGACCGTCGGCATTCACGATCCGCTGATCGCCGCGTTCATCGCGGTCCGAGTGCTCGCCGAGACCGCGATGTTCATCGTCGCCTGGCGCTACTGGCGCTCGCTCGATCTCTCGAGCGCCGCTTCGTTCATGGGGCTTGCGCTGCTGGGCTGGAGCGTGAGCTATTCCAACTTCGGAAGCGATCTCCAATTCAATACTTACTTCGATGTCCTGTTCTATCTCGTCGCCGGCTGGCTGGTGGTGCGAGGCCGGCTGGGCTGGCTCTTGCCGCTCACGGCGGTGGCCGCGCTCAATCGCGAGACCAGCGGCTTCATCCCGTTGCTGGCTCTGGCCACCTGGCCGGGCGCGACCCGCGAAGCCCGAGGTCACGCCCTTCGGATGGCCGCGGCTGGAATCCTGATCTACGCCGTGATGTTCATCGGCCTTCGCCTGAGCTATGGGAAGCAGGAGCTGATCGTGCCCTATGGCCACGAGCCGGGGCTCGATCTCTTCATGTACAACCTGACCCGGGCGCGCACCTGGGTGCAGCTCGTTGGGACTTTCAGCATCCTGCCGTTCATGGCCCTGGCTGCCCGGAGTCGATGGCCGGCATGGCTGCGCAGCTTCTTCTGGATGCTCGTCCCCGCATGGCTCCTGGTGCACTGGTTCGGCGCCGTCATGTCCGAGACGCGGCTATTGTTGGTGCCACTGGCGCTGGCCATCCTCCCGGCCGCCCTGTTCCTGCTTCCCGGCGAAGTTCGAAGGGAACCCGCGCGCGTCTGAACTCCTCGCATGGCGTCGTATGATGCCGGCATGAGACGCCTGGATCCCCCGACGGAGAGCGCCGCCGCGGCGCCGGCGTTCACGGGGCTGGCGATCGTCGGGACCGCCGGCCACATCGACCACGGCAAGACGGCGCTCGTTCGCCGCCTCACCGGAGTCGATACCGATCGATTGCCCGAAGAGAAGGCCCGCGGCATCTCGATCGATCTGGGCTTCGCCCCGCTGGTGACGCCCGCCGGCGCCCGCGTGGGGCTGGTCGACGTGCCAGGCCACGAACGGTTCGTCAAGAACATGCTGGCCGGTGTCGGCGGCATGGACCTGGTGCTCATCGTCATCGCCGCCGATGAAGGCGTCATGCCGCAGACGCGCGAGCACCTGGCGATCGTCCAGCTCCTGGGCGTGCCGCGCGCCATCGTGGTGCTGACCAAGGCCGATCTGGTCGAGCGTGAATGGATGGAGATGGTGAAGCGCGACGTGACCGCCCTGCTCGCACCCACGCCGCTTGCGGGTGCCCCGGTCGTCGAGTTCTCGGCCGCCGACGGTCGCGGACAGGACGAGCTGCTGGCGCTGCTCGACCGCGAGCTGGCCGCGCTGCCCGGACGGCACGATGACGCTCCCGCGCGCCTGCCGGTCGATCGCGTGTTCGTCGCCGAAGGCTTCGGCACCGTGGTGACCGGCACGTTGTGGCGCGGCACGGTGCGCACCGGAGATACGCTCGAGCGGCTCCCGCGCGCCCGCGAGCTCCGGGTGCGCCGCGTGCAAGTGCACGGCGCCACGGTGGATGCCGCGCGCGCCGGACAGCGCACCGCGATCGCGCTCCACGGGATCGAGCGTCAGGACATCGCCCGCGGAGACTGGCTGGTGGCCCCTGGCTCGCTGGGTTCGTCGAGAGTGCTCGATGTGCGCTTCGAGCTGCTGCCCGATTATCCCAGGCGCTGGCCCGCCCAGTCGCGCGTGCGCTTTCACCTCGGCGCGGGGGAGCAGCTCGGCCGGCTCATCCTGCTCGAAGGCGAAGCTCTCGAACCAGGGGCCAGCGCGCTCGCTCAGCTGCGGCTCGAGAGCGAAGCAGTGCCGGCGCGAGGGGATCGCTTCGTGATTCGCAGCTACTCACCCGCTCGCACGGTGGGCGGCGGCACGGTCATCGAACCGGGGGCTCAACGGCGTCGCAGGCACGCCGCGGGGCTCGAAGCGTTGGCGGTGCGAGAGAGCGGGTCGCTCGCGGCCCGGGTGTTCCAGCGTCTCGAAGCCGAAGCCGCGCCGGTGACGACCACCGCGCTCGCTCGAGGGCTCGGAGAGCCCGAAGCCGCCGTGGGCGAAGCGCTCCAGTCGTTGCTGCGAGATGAAGACGTTGCCGCGCTCGACGAGCGCTGGCTCGGCATGAAGCGATGGCAGGCTGCGCTCGACACGGTGCGCCATGAAGTCACGGAGTACGCCACGCGCTACCCGTCGCGCTTTGGTATTCCCAAGGGCGAGCTCAAGAGCGCGCTCAAGAAGGTTCTCGAGGCTTCGCTATTCGACGCCGCGTTCGAGTCGCTGGTGGCTGAAGGGCGCCTCACCGTGCGATCCGATCGCGTCCGCCCAGGGGATTCACCGTGGACACCTCCCGCCGCCGCGCTTGCGGCACTCGAGCAACTCGAAGCGAAGCTGGAGTCCATGGGTGTCTCTGTGCCAGAGAACAAAGAATGGCAGTCGTCACTCGGGCCTCAGGCCCCGGAGATCATGGCTCTCGGGCTCTTTCTGGAGCGCCTCGTGCGCGTGAGTCAGGACCTGACGTACACAGCGAAGCAGTTGCAGAAGCTGCGCGAGGGTCTGCGAGAGCACTTCAAGAAGAAGCCCATTCTCGACATCGCCGACTTCAAAGGCATGACCGGGGCATCACGCAAGTACGTCGTGCCGCTGCTGGAGCATGCCGACCGATCCGGCTGGACCGTGCGTGTCGGCGATCAGCGAAAGGCCGGAGCGAGACTCATGTAAGGCCTTCGCGCCTCGCCCGCATGAATTCGACTCCAAACGTCCGTTCGGCACTGAGCTGGTTATGTGTTCTACAGAGCAAACGGACACCTCCCACGCTGGCCTGACCGCCCCGTGCGACTTCGACCACATGGTCGTACTCCAGGAACCTGCGCTCCGAACAGCGCCGGCCTGAATCGCTCACGAACGTGCAGCGGCCGCCGTCACGTGCCCAGACCGCGCGCTTCACGTGGGCAGGAACGTGCCGGGGATTCGCGCTTGGCTTCGGATGGATCCGCCGTGGCCGATCGACGGCTCCGCACTTGG
>DASTBI010000221.1 GCA_035712145.1 Candidatus Eisenbacteria bacterium
GTGTGGGGAAACCCCACACTGGGGCTGGTGAGAACGCCCAATCGCGGATTGCGTCCGGCCATTGCCTGTAAGGCAGATCGAGCGATCCGTCGTCAGGACTGCCGCAGGCCGTTGTGGCGCAGCCATTCCGCGCGGGATGCAACCTCCTCTTCCGATGGGCACGGGGAATGCGCTTGGTACCTGGGCAGACTTCAGCCCATGCGCACCCACCCAGCATGGATAAAGGAGAAGACATGCATCGCCAGGGTCACTCGAACCGTCGCTGCGCGCTGAGCGCGACTGTCGGTTTGCTGCTGCCTCTGCTCGCCGGCTGTGGATCGAACGGCGGAGGAGGCAAGAACCAGCCGACCGCGCCGACACTTCCGACGTCTCAAGCCGGCACGCTCGTCGTGGTCGCCAGCGTGGTGTCCAACGCCGATCCGTCGCGCAACTTCTCCACCGATTTCACCGTGTCGCTCGCCGACACCGGGTCGGGCCTGGCCGCCAGCGGCGCGACGGTCGAGTTCTCGACGCCTTCCGGCACGGTGAGCCTCAGCGAAGACTCGAGCACGCCGGGCACCTACCGCGCGCAGCGCAGTGGTCACGCCGGGGGTCTGTATGTCCTCGCGGTCGCTCGTGGCTCGGACGTCGCCTCCGGATCGATGGACATGCCTGACGCGCACAACATCATCTCGCCGTCGGCCGGTGACACGCTCAGCTCGAACGGCCATCTCGACGTGTCGTGGACCCGCGCGGTCGCGGCTCAGGAAGCCTGGATCGACTCCAAGGACTGGACCGTGGGCCCTGTCTTGGACGACGGCGTGGACAAGATTGCCAAGGGTCACAACGACGCGCGTAACGACCAGGTGGTCGGCGTCATGCGGCGCAACGCGGTCAGCCCGTCGGGGATGGCGGCCGGATCTTCGATGAGCGCCTCCGTGCGGGTGTCTGTCGGTCCCTTCGTGGTGCAGTAAGGGGAGCTCGTTCGGTCCCTTTGTGGTGCAGTAAGGGGAGTTCGTTCGGTCCCTTCGTGGTGCAGTAAGGGGAGCTCGTTCGGTCCCTTCGTGGTGCAGTAAAGAGTCCTTCTCGACCTGGGGGAGAGAGGTGGGATCGCAGCACGGATCCCGCCTCTCCAGTTTGAAGGCCCGTACTCGGCCCCGTACCCGCCCCCCGCGCGAGCGCCCGCGCCAGCGCCCGCGCCCGCGCCAGCGCCAGCGCCCGCGCCCGAGGCGCGGCACGGTTCCATGGTCTCGGTGGGCGACGATCGCGAGCCGAGACACTTGAGCCTCATTGGTCATCACCGCCACACTGGGCCGATGAGCCGCCGCGCCAGGATCGTCTGCACGCTCGGCCCCGCCACCCGTGAGGTCGAGAGGATCCGTGCCCTGATCCAGGCGGGCATGGACGTGGCGCGCCTCAACTTCTCCCACGGATCGCATGAAGACCACCACGCCATGTTCAGCGCGGTGCGTGAGGCGAGCGCGTCGGTCCAGCGGCCCATCGCGGTGCTGGCCGATCTCCAGGGTCCCAAGATCAGGCTCGGCCGCTTCAGCGGCGGGGCCGCGACGCTGGTGACGGGCTCCGAGTTCGTGCTCACGACGGAGTCAGTCGTGGGCACCGCGCAGCGCGCGTCCACGACGTATGAAGCGCTGCCGCGCGACGTGAAGCGCGGCGACGCGGTGCTGCTGGACGACGGTGCGGTGAGCCTGGAAGTCCTGGCCGTCGATCGTCAGGACGTGCGCGCCCGCGTGGTGGAAGGCGGCAAGGTGTCCGACCACAAAGGCATCAACCTGCCGGGTGTCGCGGTGAGCGCGCCGGCGCTGACTCACAAGGATGTCGAGGACCTGCGTTTCGCGCTCGACCTCGGCGTGGACCTGGTGGCGCTGTCGTTCGTGCGCGACCCCGCCGATGCCGGCGCGGCGCGGCACGTCATGAAAGCCGTGGGTCGGCGCGTGCCGCTGATCGCCAAGCTCGAGAAGCCCGAGGCCGTTGTCCGCATCGAAGAGGTGATCGATGCCTTCGACGGACTGATGGTGGCGCGTGGGGATCTCGGCGTGGAGATGCCGCTCGAGCAGGTGCCGCTCACCCAGCGACGTGCGGTCCGTCTTTCTCGGGAGCGCGGGAAGCCGGTGATCGTCGCGACGCAAATGCTGGAATCGATGATCCACCACTCACGACCGACCCGCGCCGAGGTCACGGACGTGGCGGCCGCGGTCTTCGAAGGCGCCGACGCGTTGATGCTCTCGGGTGAGACCAGCGTGGGCGAGCATCCGATCGAGGCCACGGCCATGATGGCGCGCATCATCGAGACCATCGAAGCCTCCTCGGACGCGTCCTTGGGGTCTCTGCCGGCCGGGGATTCACCAGCCGGGCATTCGGCGGTCGGGCATTCGGCGGTCGGGGATTCGCAAGCCGGTGATTCGGCGGTCGGGGATTCGCCAGCCGGGCATTCGGCGGTCGGGGATTCGACGATCGACGCGGTCGCCTCGGCTGCGGCCCGGATGGCGGTCGAGCTTGGCGCATGCGCGCTGGCGGCCTTCACGGTGAGCGGCGCGACCGCCCGCGGCCTCGCTCGCCACCGTCCCCCGATTCCCATCCTGGCGTTCACCACCGATGAGAACACGCGTCGTCATCTCGCCCTCGTTTGGGGCGTCGAGAGCGCAGTCATGCCGCACGCCACCGACACCGACGTCATGATCGACCAGGTGAACCAGGCGGTGCTCCTGTCGCGGTGTGGCAGGCCGGGCGAATCGGTCGTGATCGTGGCCGGAACGCCGCCGGGCGTGATCGGAAGCACGAATACGATTCGGGTGCATCGACTGGGAAGCTGAAGCAGCCGGCCTTGCGACCGGTGCACCCGACCGGTGCACCCGACCGGTGCACCCGACCGGCGCACCCGGCAGGTGCACTCCCGGCTGGGAGGTCAAAGGCAGCACGCTTCTCGGTCTATGACCGATGCCCACTTCTGTGATCGATGTCTGGCCGTTGCATCGGCGCTCGCGCCCGATCCGCCTGTGGTATAAGAAGCCGGTCGGCCCTCGACGTCATCGCCCCCGTCGAGATGTGCCATGACCACCTCCTACTCGCGTACGCAGCTTTCGGACGAGACGCTCAGCCACCAGCTTTCCGCTTCATTCGCACGTGAGCGTGCCAGCACCGCGGAGCTCCTGGCCGATATCGCCGAGTTCGATGCCCGCAGGCTCTACCTGCCGGCCGGATACCCGTCGATGTTCGCCTATTGCACGGACAAGTTCGGTCTGTCGGAGCAGGCCGCATTCAAGAGGATCCGGGTCGCACGGGTCGCCCGCCGCCATCCATCGCTCTTCGCCGCAATCGAGAGCGGGCGCCTGAACCTGACTCTGATCGTCCTCGTTGCTCCTTACCTGAAGCATGGAGACCCAGAAGGCCTACTGGCCTCGGCCGAAGGCAAGAGCAGGTTCGAGGTCGAGAAGCTCCTGGCAGAACGGTTCCCGAGAGCTGATATACCGGCTCGTCTGCGTCTTGTCCGTCAGCAGCCAGCGCCCGATTCCATGTGGATGCAAGGAACTCTGACCGCCATGGGTCCCATCCCGTACCCGATTACTGGTCGGATGTCTGATCCTTCCATGGTGCCGGGTATAAATGCAGACATGAATCCCGGGGCGAATGCACATGCAAACCAGCCTTTGGGGTCAAGGTCGAGTGAGCGAGGTGCAAACCAAGTTGCCATTCCGGCAACATCACAACTGTCCTCGGGGACAGTTGTGGCAGCCGGTGCCCCGGCAGAGTCCACGGTTGGGTCCATGGCCGGCTCCGCGGCGGACACGCCGAATCTCGTTGGCGGTCCCGCGGGAGACTCCATGGTCGGCTCCACGGCCACTGCGAGTCTCGTTGCCGGTGCCGCGGCACCTCTCGCGGGCCCCATGCCCGATCTCATGGCGGCTCATCCCACTTCCCAGCGGAGGGTCACTCCCCTATCGCCAAAGCGCTACGCACTCCAGGTCACGATTGGCCAGATTGCGCACGACAAGCTGCGTCAGGCGCAAGCTTTGCTCAGCCATCAGATTCCGACAGGTGACCTCGCTCAAGTCTTGGAGAAGGTGCTGGACTTGGCAATCGCGCAACTCGAGAGACAGAAGCTCGCGGCGGTCAGGTCGCACAAGCTCACGACCAGACCGCACAAGCCCGCGACCAGACCGCACAAGCCCACGACCAGGCCGCACAAGACGCAGGCTCGCTCCACCAACCCTCGTACCATCCCCGCCCATGTGAAGCGCGCGGTCACGGCCCGGGATGGAGGGCAGTGCACGTTCGTGAGTTCAGATGGCCATCGCTGCACGGAACGGCGCTTCCTGGAGTTCGATCATGTGGTTGAAGTTGCGCGCGGTGGCAGAGCCACTGTGGATGGTATTCGACTTCGATGCCGGGCTCATAATCAGTACACGGCGGAGCAAACGTTTGGCGCTACGTTCATGAGCCGGAAGCGGGCTGCGAACTACAGCCGATCGACAACAGCCACGTAGAGATCGCCACCGAACGCCGAAGGTCGTCGCCTGACTTCCTTGGGCTCGGACAGACCGGCGTCTCTCGTGATGGACGGCAAGTCACGGCTCGGAATCGGGTGCGGCACCCAAGGATTGGGGTCGCGACGGTCATACTCGACGACCACCACGCGCCCGCCGGGCTTCAGCCGCGAGACGAGGCGGCCAAGCAGCGGCGCAGGATCATGTACGTAGTGAAGCGCGTTCGCGAACAGCATGCCGTCGAGCTGCTCGTCTTCGAGGCCCGGCCATTCGAATGGCTTGGTGAAGTCGGCCCGTATCGGGATCACCTTGATGTCCGCTTCCGAGTCCTTGGCCCGGCGGCTGAGCGCACTCAGCGCGCGGCTGTCTCGATCGACCGCGTAAATGCAGCTGCCGGGCACGAGAAGGCTTGCCAGCGCTAGCGTGAACATGCCATCGCCGGCGCCGAGATCGGCCCATGAGGCCTTGCTGCGATCGGTCCATGAGGCGTTGCTGCGATCGACAGCAGCGGCGATCAGCTCGGTCGCTTCTCGTGAGGTCAAATCACTTCTCGTGGGCTCAGGTCAATTCGGCAAGATGCCGGCGAAGCTTCTCGGCCAGCGCCCGTGCCGCACGCGCGCGATGGGAGATGGTGTTCTTCTCCTCCGTCGTCATCTCCGCGAACGTCCGTCCCAGCTCGGGCACTTCAAACACGGGGTCGTAGCCGAAGCCCTGCACGCCTCGCGGCGATTCCGTAATGCGACCGGCGACCACGCCTTCCGCCTCGAGCCGCGAACCGTTGGGGAAAACGGAGACGCAGACGGTCCGAAAGCGCGCGGAGCGCCGCTCACGCGGCACGCCCTCCATGCGCTCGAGCAGCAATCGGACGTTGTCCGCGTATGTGGCGCTCGGCCCGGCGAAGCGCGCGGCGTGCACGCCAGGAGCGCCGTTCAAAGCATCGACCTCGAGACCGGTGTCGTCGGCGATCGCTGGAAGCCCGGTGAGCTTGAGCGCGGCCTCGGCCTTCAGCACGGCGTTCTCGAGCAGCGTGGCGCCGGCCTCCTCCGGCGACGTCGCGCCTCGAACGTCGGACAGAATGGCCAGCTCGAGTCCCGGCAGATCGAGCAGTGCGAGCAACTCGCGCGCCTTGTCGCGATTGAAGGTCGCGAGAACCAGCTTCACGCCGAGGGCGTGGCGGGCGAGGGCGTGGCGGGCGAAGGCGTGGCGGGCGAGGGCGTAGGCAGCAGCCCGGAGTCGCCGAGCAGCCGGCGTTGGTGCGCCAACACCCTGCGAATTCCAGTGCGGGCGAGCTTCAGCATCGCCTTGAGCTCGGCGTCGCTGAAGGCCACCGATTCGCCGGTGCCCTGCACTTCAACGTAGCGGCCCGCCCCCGTCATGACCACGTTCATGTCGACCTGGGCGGCCGAGTCCTCGGCGTAGGCGAGATCGAGTCGCGGCGTGCCGCCGACCATGCCGACCGAGATCGCGGCGACCGCGTCCTTGAGCGGGGGTCCCGTGAGATGACCTCGGTTCGACAAGACCACGAATGCGTCGTGGAGCGCGACCAGTGCGCCGTTGATCGCCGCGGTGCGTGTGCCGCCGTCGGCGTCGAGCACGTCGCAGTCGATCAGGATCAGGCGCTCGCCGAAGCGCGTGAGGTCGGTCACGGTCCTGAGGCTCCGGCCGATGAGCCGCTGGATCTCCTGGGAGCGCCCGCCGGTCTGGGCGGAGCGTGAAGTGCGCTCGTTGGTGGCGCGAGGCAGCATGCCGTACTCCGCGGTCACCCATCCCCGGCCTTGTCCGCGCAGCCAGTGCGGCACCCGATCTTCGACCGTGGCGCTGCACAGAACGCGCGTGTTGCCCATGGTGACGAGCGCCGAGCCTTCGGCGTTGCGCATGACGCCGCGCTCGATCTTGAGCGCCCGCATCTGGCTCGGGCCGCGGCCGTCGGGGCGCGCCATGGCCTCGACCGGCGCCTGGCCCTCGCGCTCGCGAATGGCTCGAGGGGGGCGGGTCACTGGATCTCGCGAATCGCTCGAGGGAACCGAGTCACGGACGCTCGCTTCGGCTCACGGCCTGTCCAGTGCCTTGAGTCCAGTCGGGGTGGGTGCGCTCGAACCATGGAAGGTCGGTCTGATCGACCACGCCGAGCGAGGCCGGAAGCGGACCGCCGAGAAAAGACTCGGCGACGCGGGCAAAGGTTCGCGGCACGTCGCTCAGGAAGAAACGATGCTCGGGCGTGACGCTCGGGGCCAGCTGGCCGCGCTCGGCCAGAAGCTGCGCCAGCGCTCGCGCTGCTTCGGCGCCGGAGTCGACCAGCTTCACCGCCGGGCCCATCAGCTCGCCGATCAGCGGCGCGAGCAGAGGATAATGAGTGCACCCGAGGATCAAGCTCTCGAGCCCGCCATTCCGCAGCTCGAGCAGGTACTCCTCGGCGACCTGGCGCGTGACCGGATGCTGGATCCAGCCTTCCTCGACCAGCGGCACGAACAGCGGGCAGGCTCGTGAGATCACCGCCGCGCCGGGCGCCAGCTTCTCGATCATCGTGGGATACGCGCCGCTCGCCACCGTGCCCATCGTGCCGATCACGCCGATGCGCCCGTGCGGGCTCTTCTCCACCGCGACGCGCGCCGCCGGCTCGATGACGCCGACCACCGGCAGATCGAGACGCTGCACCAGCGTGTCGAGCGCATAGGAGGACGCGGTGTTGCATGCCACGAGCAGCGCCTTGACGTTCTGGCGCACCAGAAACGAGGAGATCTCGAGGCTGAAGCGCGTCACCGTCTCGCGCGACTTGGAGCCGTACGGAAGGCGCGCGGTGTCGCCAAAGTAGACGATCGACTCGTGAGGCAGCACGCGGAACATTTCGCGCACCGCGGTGAGCCCGCCGATGCCCGAATCGAAGACGCCGATGGGCCGTGGATCGTGGGACGCGGGCATCAGGGCCAGTCCGAGACGTCGAGCGGGCGGTCGAGCGGCAAGTGCCCTCCGAGCGTCGCCACCGGGCGGCCCGCGCAGATGATCAGCACCTGCCTGGCCTCCGGAACGTTGGCGCCGATGGTGCGGATGAGCGAAGCCACGGCGAGATACTCCGCGCTGGCGCCGCCCCGGAAGCGCTGCCGGAAGGCGCCCGATAGATCCAAAGTCATGAGTCCACGATCGTCGAGGAACACCCTGAGCACCGAAGTGCCCGCGGGGAGCACCGCCACGCCGCGAGCGCGAGGACCGCGGTCCAGCTCCGTGACCAGTCCTGAGATGCGGTCGTGGAGCCCCGTGGCCTCGATCATCTCGCGCGACTCCGCGACCAGACTGTCACCATTGGCCGCACCGAAGAACAACCGCATCGCCTTGACGCCCGCGGCCGAAGAGTCCGCGACGGTCGCTTCGGGACGCGGCGCCCGTCCACTGCGGCGCGTCCAACTGTGGGCGAGCCACGCTAGCACAGCGATCACGATCAAACCAACGAACACGCGTCTCACTGGCTCCTCCGGTACGCCGACACGCCTTCGGCGATGCTCGCGGCGAGCTGCCGCATGCCTTCCTCCTGCAGCACGCGATCCCGATCGCCGGGCGCCGTGAGCGTGGCGCACTCGAGGAGAATGCCGGGAGCGTTGACGCCCAGGAGGTCGTACGGGAGCCGCTCGCGCAATCGCGTGGGGCCCTGGCCGCGCAGCTCGAGCGCCGAGAGCACCGCCTCGGCGAGATCGCGGCTCTGCACCGCGTGCCGCGTGGCCACGTCGCGCCAGGGCAGCAGCATGATGCGCCCCGGCGCCGGCGTCGCGCCGGCGGAAGCCGAGGCTTCGTCGTCGTCGCGCGACAGCCGATCCTCCATGACGGTCGCCGGAGGACAGAACGCCGTGGCGCCGCGCGCGCGCGGATCGACGTAGCCGTCGAAGTGGAGCGCGAGCACCAGGTCCGCGTTCAGACGGTTCGCCAGCGCGGCGCGCGCCTCGGCGGGGACGCTGCGGTCGTCGTTGCGCGTGAGCACCACGCGCATGCCCTGCTGCTCCAGCTCCGCCGCCAGCCGGCGTGCCAGATCGAGCGCGAGATCCTTCTCCACCGCCGCGCCGGCGACGACGCCGGCATCCGCGCCGCCGTGCGCCGGATCGATCACCACCACCCGCAACGCGCGCTCCCCGGGGGGCGTCTCGGTCGCGAAGGACTCGAAGCCATCGTCCCGCGCGCTCGTGACATCGAAGACGACCCGCCGCCGGTCGGGGTCATGGATCAGTCGATATCCGGTCGCCGCCGGCGAGATCGCGAGCTCGAACGCGCTGCCTCCGGAGGCCGCGATGGTGCGGATCCCGGTCACCAGCGCGCCGGCGGGGATCGAATCGGGCAACGAGCCAACGAACACGCCGCCGAAGCGCAGCCGGAAGCGCGCCCGCCCGCGCGTGACCACCACCGCCTCTTCGGCATGATCGGCGGGGAACGTCATCCGGGTCATGGCGCCGACGATCGCCACTCGCGGACTGCCGACGCCTCCGCTCACCGGAAGCACCACCACGCGCGAGCGGCGCGCGTCGTAGATGAGTCGCGCGAGCGTGGAATCCGAAGGCAACGAATCCACGAGCGCGACCGGGACCTGGAATTCGCCGTCCTGTGACCGGACGGGATCGGCCAGCCAGAAGGTGCGATCGTCCACCACCACGAACGGGTTGTCGGCGGTGAGCACGATGGTGTGTGAGCTGGTGCGCAGCACCAGCCGGCGCACGTCGGCGCGCCAGAACTTGGTGGCCTCGATCAGGCGCGCGAGGTCGTTGACGCCGATGTATGGCCGGCCTTCCAGCTTGCGCACCGCCACCGTCTCGGGTCCCTCGCCGGGAGGCGGCGTGCGCCAGTCCGACGCGCTCGTGAGCGCCCCCGCGCCGAGTGCCAGGGCGACCGCGATCCAGGCGGCTCGCTTCATCGGCGACACCTTGCGTTCAATCGCCGCCTCGCGCCCGCGCCCGCGCGACCTCGCGCCGCGCGTCACGCTCGGCGATCGCATGGCGCTTGTCGTGGGTCTTCTTGCCCTTCGCCACGGCGATCAGCAGTTTGGCGTAGCCGGCGGAGAAGTAGAGCTTGAGCGGAACGATGGTCTGCCCTTTCTGTGCGACCGCCTTGCGCAGCATGTCGATCTCGGCGCGATGGAGCAACAGTTTCCGCGGCCGCACCGGATCCACGTTCCAGCGGTTGCCCTGCTCGTAGGGAGGAATGTGAAGCTGGCGCACCCAGGCTTCGTCGCCTTCGACGGTGGCAAAGGCCTCGGCCAGGCTCGCCTTGCCCCTGCGCAGGCTCTTCACCTCGGTGCCGGTGAGGACCAGCCCCGCTTCGACGGTCTCGAGGATGAAGTAGTCGTGGCCGGCGCGGCGATTCTGCGCCACCAGTCGGTCGGCCGGTTGTGATTCGCGGGGCATGCGCGGGCTCTCAGGGGCCATCGGGATCGAGCGGGGCGGGCGAGGATGGCGGTGGTGGTGCGGAAGGGGGGATTTGAACCCCCACACCCTTTCGGGCGCTAGAACCTGAATCTAGTGCGTCTGCCAGTTCCGCCACTTCCGCACGAAGCCGGGCGGGGACTATAGGCCCCGCCCGGTGGAGCGTCAACCGCTGCGCCCGCGCCAAGCCTCAGCGGTAGAGCGCTTTGAGACTTCCCCAGCTCGTCCGCAGCGCGGGTGTCGGCCCGCACTGGTTCGGCGCTCCGGGACTCGGGGCGCATCCACTGCCGAGCGGCGGGACGGAGCCGGCATACGGGTTGAGTGCGTCGAACAGCGTCCAGGCGCCGCCATCCGTGCCTCGTCCGACGGCGCGGTCGGCCGCGGCTTCGTGGGCCAGATAGACGTATTGGTCGACGAGTGTCGTATCGCCGGCTGCCGCGTGCCACAGCATCACGCGATCGCCGGTGTTCCCGAGCGACAGTCCGAACACCGGGAAGCCGTTGGCTCGCTCCCAATCCACGGCCTGGCTCCCGAATACCAACACCCGGCCTTGCGGTCCGAGTGTCCCGCTGAATCCGAAGCGCGGCAGCGTGTCGCCGTCGGTGATGAAGTAGCCGCTCAGCTCGAGGAGCGCCGCGCCGTCGTTCCAGACTTCGACCCATTCGTCATCGCGGGTGGAGAGCCCTCCGCTCCCGTCCCAGTCGCGCGCCGGACCGGCGAGGAACTCGTTGAGCCGCAGCTCCGCCCGGGCGGTAGCCGGGACGAGCCCGACGAGCAGGATGAGGAGGAAGCCGTGAGCGATGGTGAATGCCTTGCGCATGAGATGTTCTCCCGGGGGCGGTGAGCGGGGGTCATGGAGTTCGGTCGGCGCGCGAGCGCCGGATCCACTCGATGCTCCACTGCGGAGGTTTCTGGACACCGCTGGCCGTGTGGACGAGCAGCGTGCCGAGCACGCGTCCGCGGCGGCCGGCGGGAACGAGCACCTCGAGCTTCGAGCGCTGGCCTTCGCCGCTCAGCGCGCGCAGCACGAGCCGGTCGCTCTCGGCTTCGGCGAGATACAGGCTCTCTCCCCGCCGCGTGCGAAAGATCGAGTGCGCGAGCGTGACTTCGATCCCGAGCGGCGCGCGTGCGTCCACGCGGGTGGACGTCACCGAGCGCACCACGTCCTGGAGGAGAGCCCTGGCGCTCCAGGTCTCGTGCCGCACACCGAGCGCCAGCGGCGCACCTCCGCTCCATTCGATCCAGCCGCCCTGCCGCATGGCGCCCGCGGCGGAGACCGCGTCCTTGCGAACGCCCTGCTGCTCCTCGAAGCCCAAGACCAGGCGCCCGTCTCCCATGGATCGGCGGCATTCCAGCGCCACGCGTGATCCACTCTGGCCGGCGCGGAAGCGCCACACGCCGGCCAGCGCGGCCATCTCGCTGCCCCAGGCCGGGCCGGTGAGCGTCATGGCCACGGCGCGTGTCGGCGTCTGCCGAGCGGGCTCGGCCAGCGAGCGGAAGCCGGCGGCGCCGGCGCGCACGGTGCCCGCTGCCGACCAGACGCCCAGGGGGCGCTCGAGCAGTCCTTCGGCCCGCCACGATCCGCCGCGGTCGAGCGCCGCTTCGATCTCGCCGGCGCCGCGGCGGACCGCGAGCGAAGACTGCAGCTCGCGCCCTCGGCCCACGAGGACGCCCACCCCCACCGCGCGGTGGCCGACACGGAGTCCGGCGAGATCACGGCGCGCGAAGCGGCCGGCGACCAGCTCGACGCGCCGCTCGTGGCCGCGGCTCAGCAGCAGTCCTTCGCCCGCGCGCCCTCGGCGGCCCCCCTGCATGGTGTGCGTGGCGCGCTGCCAGGGCTCCCCTGGCGAGCCGAGCAGGAGCCCGCGGCCCCAGCGCGGCGAGAGCTTGCCGAGCACGAAACGGTCGCTCGCCGAGCGACCGGTCACCTCGCCGCCCGAGAGCGGATCGCCGGAGCCCTCGCGCAGCGCCCCCGAGAAATCGGGCTCGTCGAAGCGCACGCGACGGCGATGCTGCGGCTTCTTCGCCGACGATCCCGCGACCGCGAGGCCGAGCTCGACTTCGCCCACCGCGAGCGAATCGTTCTCTTCGTACGTGACATCCTCGCCTTCGGCGACGCCGGCGGGAGCGTCGACCGGCTCCGCGCGCGCAGCGGAGGCCAGCAGGGCGAGCAGTGCGATGAGCGGGAGCTCGCGACGCCCGCGCACGCTCACCACCATGACCGCTCGCCGATGCCGAGCGCCAGACGCACCGTCTCGCCCAGCACGGGATGACCTTCGACCGCCGCGCTCACGCGCAGCGTGCCCGCCATGACCGAGATGCCGAGCGTGCCGCGCGCTGGGTGGTCGCGGCCTTCGATCCAGATCGCGGCTAAGCCCACGGGCACGAGCAGGCCGGCCAGGTGCTCCGCGCGAAGTCCGCTCGGAGCGCCGGGCGCGGCCGAGCGCGCCAGCCAGAGATGCGCTTCGGCTCGCTCGAGGCGCGCGCCGATCTCGAGCCATCGGGAGAGCGGCGGTGGATCGCCGCGCGTCCAGAGCTGAGGCGCCGTGGCCCAGACCACGACGCTCGGCGAGGCCTCGACCCAGGCGCCGGCGCCCACCTCCCCGCCGGTTCCTTCGCCATTCACGACCGCCCGGCGGCGCACGCACCCGCGAAGCGCGAATCCATAGCACTCGCTGGCCACTCCGGCCCCGATCGACGCCTGCGTCCAGCCGAGCTCCGCCTCGCCGGTCTGCGATGCCCCCGCCGCGAATCGAACGGAGCGAGCGCCGAAGGCGATCGCGAGCGATCGCGTCTCGATCTCGGCCAGCCCATGCCAGCGCGTGGCGAGCGCGATGGCGCCGAGCGCTCCGTCACTCGCCGGCAACCCGCGCTCGAGCAAGGCCGCCACGGTGAGCTGCGCCGCCGGCGCCGGCTCGGAGAACTCCTGGGCAGAGCTCGCCGTGGCCGAGAACAGCGCCGCGGCCAGCGCGCATGAGAGAACGCGCCGCTTCACGGAGCATCCACGCGAAGCGGCCGCGTCAAAGCGAGGCTGCCTTGGCCGCTGGCCGCGCGCGCGTCGAGCACGAGCAGGTAGAGACCGGCGCTCAGGTCACGGGGCGCCCAGCGCTGCTCGCCACGGCCGGACACCTCCATGGACGGCAGCACCACGCCGCGTGGACGGCCCGCCATGTCGTAGAGCGCGCACGTCACCCGCGCGCGCGGCCAGGGAAGATCCCACGACAACCGCGCTTCCGCTCCGGCCAGCAGGCGTCGTGGCTCGATCTGGAAACGCCCGGGAACGGAGGCGCGCGGCCGGGGGCGCTCGAGAGGCGTGCCGGAAGCCACGGCCGACGCGGCCCAGCGCCCCGCGCGGTCGCGCTCGAGCGGCACACCCGCCGGAACGCCCGCGGCCGAGTACGGCACGCAGTCGCTGAAAGTGCCTTCGGTCTCGATGAGACTCGCCACGTCGGCCACGTGCCGGTCGTCGTCGCTGTTGTTGAGCGTTGGCCACGGACTGACGCGCAGGACACGCGTGCTGTCGAGCCGTGGGAAGCGAGCGAGGAATCCGCTGCGGTCCTGCGCCAGCACCGCCAGGCTCTCGGGAGCCAGCATCGTCGCGACGACATGGCCGGGACTCAGGGCCCGATCGGCGATGCCAAACGCTCCCAGGTCGAGCGGCATGGCGCCGGCGTTCACCACCTCGACCCACTCGCCTTCGCCCGCGGCGGGATGGAACTGGATCTCGGTGAGCTGGAGCGGGCCGAGACCCACGCGCACCCACAGCGAGTCGCCATCGTTCTCGGGAGCTTCGTCACCGGGCACGGACGCGACCATGACGATCCGCCGCTTGGAGGGGGCGAGACCGGCGAGCGTTGCGGTCACGCTCACCGTCTCGCCCGGGGCCACCGCGGAAGCGACCACGCCGCGGGCGAGCGTGAGCGTGTCACCCATCTCGCGCACCGACCAGCCGCAGGAGGCGGCCGGGAGCGGCTCCGAGCCGCGATTCTCGAGCGTCCCCCTCAGAACGACCGGCATCGCGGCGCTCGTCACCGGCGCCATGAGTCCCACCGAGCCGCTGAGCCACGACAGATCGCGCCGCCGCTGGTTGGCGCGGCCAGGCGTCGGCGGTGCGGCGCGAAAGTCGAAGGCGTTGCCGCCGCCGTCCGCATCGTCGGGAATTCGCGCCAGCGACTGCCCCGACCCCACGTCCATCGCCGGCGGGCCGCACGCGTATTCCGCGAACTCGGCCACGCCGTAGCCGACCACTTCGGTCGCGCCGTCCGGCCACACGAGCCTCACCGCGTCGGGGCCGTTCTGCAGATCGAGCGTGACGAGCGCGTCCGGAGCCGCCCCGATCAGCGCGCCGCCGATCACGAAGCGCGCGCCGGGGCCGATGCTGTCGTCCGGCGCTCCGGTCCAGCGCGGCGTCCAGCGTCCAGGTCCCGAGCCGTCGCCCGATTCGAGGCGGACTCCGGTCAGGCTCAGCGCGGTGGCGAAGGGATTGAAGAGCTCGACGAACTCGCGGCCGGTGTCGTCACCGACCGCGTCGTAATGGACCTCGGCGATCCTGGCGTGGAGCGGCGGGGCGCAGGTCTGCGCGTGGACCACATTCGCGAACAGGAACAGAGCCAGCGCCGCGACCGGCGCCGCATGAAGCCGCACGGCGAGCATGCGCTCTCCTTGCGGGGGCGAGCGGGAGCTGGATGGGGGGCTGTGTCCGGGGAGCGGTCGCTACGGGAGTCCGCGGCGCCGGCGCCAGGCCCATTCGATGGTGAAGAAGCCCACCACCACCGCGAACACCCACGGAGATTCCCAAAGCCGCAGGCTGACCGAACGGTTGCGCGCCAGCGCCCGGGCGGGAAGCGCGCGCGTCCACGCGCTCACGTTGGCGGCGCCGGTCACCCGGCCTCCGGCATTACGAGCGAGCGCCGCGAGTGCGGCCGAGTCCGGCTCGGCACGCGCCTCTTCGAGACTCCAGCGGTCGACGGCGAACTCGCCACTCGCCGCACCCAGCTCGGCGCCGCCGCGCGCAGCACGCGCCGCGATCCGATAGCGCCCAGGCTCGAGATCCTCGAGTGTCGCCACGTAGGAGCCGCGCTCGCGCGGCTCGAAGCTCACGCGGCTGCGCCGGCCGCGCTCGTCGATGACCTCGCCTCGCACCGTGGCTCCGGCGACCGGCTGGAACTCCTTGTCCTGGAGACTGGCCAGCAGCCGCACCGGCTCGCCCCGCGCCGACAGCCAGCGCTCGGGCTGCACCCGCAGAGGCTCGCCCTGCACCGGCTCAGCCAGCCAGCGCACCACTCGTCGCCACAGGCGCTGACCGCGCTCTCCCGCGAACTCGTCGAGCCCCGAGAGCGACCAGCGCCAGAAGCCCGTGCCGTTGACCAGCAGCGCCTGCCCGCGACCCACGCGGCGCGCCACCATGATCGGGGTGCCGTTGTCGGCGGCGCCGAGCAGCGGGCGGTCGCCGCCTCCGAGCCGGTAGGCGCCGACCTGGGTGAGCGGCGCCGCGGTGCGCCACGCTCGCTCGCCACGCGCGGGATCCTCGTCCCAGGCCATCAGATCACGTCCCTCGGGCGTGGGCAGCGGGTTTGCCGAGCGCAGCCCGCCTTCGCTCTGCAGCGCGAATGCAGCACCCGCGGTCCCGGCGCGGAAGCGTCCCAGTCCAGGCGCGTCGCCGCCCAGCACCAGCACGCCGCCCCCGCTCCGCGCGAAGGCCGCGACCGCGGCGTCGAGCGGGGCGCTGATCTCGGCGGGTGCCAAGCCGTCCAGGATCACCACGGACTTGCCGCGCAGGTCCGCGGCGGTCGGCGCTCCCGCTCGCCGCTCGACTCCGCGCCAGCCGTCGCGCTCGCGCACCCGCGTATCGAGCGCCAGACTCGAGTCCCCGGCCAGCGCGCGACGCAGGAAGGTGAGATCCCAGTTGAGCGCCGAGCTGACGATGAGCACGCCGAGGCGGCTCGGCGAAACTTCGACCGCCACCTGCCGGGTGTTGTTCCGCGTGGTGATCTCATCGCGCAGCGAATCCACCTGCGCGGTCCACACCGCGAGACCCGGGGCCGAGGGGGTGACCCGCATCTCCACCGTGGCTTCCGCGCCGTGCGCCGGTGCCGGGACCTGCGCTCGCGCCAGCTCGCGGCTGCCGTCCATGAGCCGCACCGGAATCGGCGTTCCAGGATCCTCGAGGCTCGTGACCCGCACCCGCACCGGCGTGGCCTCGCCCACGCGCACGCGCGCCGAGGCTTCGACCTCGAGCACCGCGCGGTCGCGGGCGCCGGGACGGCCGATCGCGACCGCATGCACCGGAACCCCGAGCGCGCGTCCCGCCGCGACCGGATCCTCGCCCATGTTGGTGACGCCGTCGCTCACCACGATGACGCCATCGAGGTCCTGGCCTTCGGGCGAGAGCGGCAGCGCGCCGAGCGCGCCGCCGACGGCGGTCGATCCGCGCGAGGAGCGCCACGCCGTGTCGGCGCCGAGCCGGCCGGCGAAGGGAATCTCCTTCACCGTGGCCCGGCCTCGCAGCGAGCGCTTGAGATCGGCGACCGCCTGCGCGGCCACCGACGCGCGCGTGGGCGAGCCGGTGCCCGCGACCGGCAGGTCCATGCTCCACGAGCGGTCGACGAGAACGGCGATCTTCGTGCCCTGGCCCCCGCGATCACGCTCGATCACAGGCCGCGCGAGCAGCCAGACGAGCGCCAGCAAGCCGAGCAACCGGAGCGCCGGAAGCGCGCGCCGGGCCAGGGCAGGCAGCGGCGGAATGGCGAAGCGATAGGCCCAAACCGCGAGCGCGATGATCGCCAGGCTCGCGAGGAGGAGCCAGATCCAGGGTGCGTTGGGGGCGAGATGAACGGTCGTGGCGATCACGAAGACGGCGGGCGGGTTCGTTGGGGCATCGGCAGACTAGGGATGCGTCCGGCGTTGCGCAAGGGGTTTCTGTTCCGTGCGGCAATGGAGAACGTCGGCCTTGCGATGACCTGTCATTGTCGGCTTCTCTTGAGCCGTGCCCAAAGTCCACCAAGCAGGAGCCTCTTCGCCATCGGCTCCCGCGACGACCGCTCCGTTGCTCGCGTGGCACGTCCTCATGTTGATGGCGATCCTTGCGGTGGCCGTCGTCATGCGGTTGCAGGTTGCGGCCTCCATTCCCATCTTGTTCGGTCCTGGCGACCCCGGCATCTACCTTCAAATGGGTCGCGCGGTTCTCGCTCACGGCTTCCCTCGAGTCGACTTCATCCATCACTTCCTTACAGCGCCCGAGGCCATTTCCCACGTCGAGGACTACTACGAGCCGGCCTTCGGTTATCTGGTCGCGGGCGCGATGGCGATCGGCGGGGGAAAGACCGCTGCGGCGCCCTTGCTCTCCGTGGCGGCTTCCACGGGAGCCATCGTGGGGACATGGGCACTGACTCGCCGGCAATCAGCGATCGGAGCGCTGATCGCCGCCAGTGTGGCGGCATTCGAGCCGTGGTCGGTCCTCTATGGCGGATTGCTGATGAAGGAAGCCACGGTATCGGTCGTCCTTCTCGCTTTCATCGCGATCGCACAGCGGCTCATGACCTCGGGCCGATCCGCGCGAGCCATCGGAGTGTGGCTGGCCGTCGCCACGCTGGGAGCTGGACTCGTTCAGTACGAGCTCATTCCTATTCTCGGCTTGGCCACGCTGGCGACGCTGATCATCCGGCGCTCGAAGTCCGTCCTCATGTACACGGCGACCCTGGCGGTTCTCGTCGCCGCATTCGGCGCGATGACCTGGCTCACCATCGGAGTGCCATTCACCGCCAAGACGGCGTTCTTCCTGGGACGCCCCCCGGGGGATCCCGACCACACTCGAGTCTTGAGCTCGGCGACTTCCTTGCCGGAAGTCCTCCGTCGCCTGGTGCCAGTCGATTATCTCGCGATCAGCGCGCTCACCCTTTGGTATCCACTGCTGGCGGCGTTGGCGATCATCGGTCTGCGTCGTCTCGCTGGTGTCGAGCGCACTTTGATCGCCACCGTGGCGGTCGCGCTCTTCTATCTGCACGGCATCGCACACGATCTCTGGGCGCGAGACTTCATTCCTCTCACGGTGCTGCTCTCCCGGCCGGTCGGGCTGGCGCTTTCCGACCCGCGACGCCTGGGCCGGCCCGCGGTCCTCGCGATCATGGCAACCTTCGCATCGCTTCTCTTTCTGGCCCCACCGGTTCTTGGCTGGCTGGCGATGCATACCCACTTCGCTCTCCCGGGGCAGACTCTGTGGCCACGGTTGGCATGGGCTTCTCTCGCTTCGGCCGTCGTGGGCTTCCTGGTCTGGGTCATGGCTCGTCGTGGTCCACGGAGCTGGTCACGATTCGTCATGCCACCGGCCTTGGCGGCACTGCTGCTCTGGGGATTCTGGGTCCAGCTGCCCTACACGAGACTCGATACCAATCCACAATTCCCGGATTACGAAATCGAGCGCGCGAGCAGGGAGAGAGTCTGCCTATGGATGAAGGCGACCGTGCCTGCCGGGCCTGTCATCGCCCGCATTCCCGCGGAGACCGCCCTTTACTCGGGCTCCCCCGCCATCGTCATGCCGGAGAGCCTGAGGATTGGAACCCTCGAGCGCTTGGCGGCGCGCTACGGCGCCCGCTACCTGCTGGTGGATCCATGGTCCGTTTCATTGGACCCTTGGATCTCCGGGTTGGACTTCGTCGGTGAGCGGGAGCGGTGGCGGCTCTATCGTTTTCCGAATTCGCCGCTCAATTCCCGGTAGTGCCGGCGGACCCATTCGTGGAAGATCCCGTCCATGAACGCGCGAGCGATGCCTTCGCGGCCCGACATGATCGCGGCCTACATGAGCGGCGATACGTCCTACGACGGGGTCTTCTTCACCGCGGTGCGCACCACCGGCATCTTCTGCCGGCCCACCTGTCCGGCGAAGAAGCCTCGTCCCGAGAACGTGGAGTTCTTCCCTTCGACGCGCGAGGCATTGCTCGCCGGTTATCGCCCGTGCCGGCGTTGCCGGCCGATGGAGCTCTCGGGCACGCCGCCACCGTGGCTCGGCACTCTGCTCGGCGAGATCGAGAGCGATCCTTCGCGGCGCTGGCGTGACCGTGATCTGCGTGCGCTTCGGCTCGAGCCGACGCGCGTGCGGCGGTGGTTCCTCGCGAATCACGGCATGACGTTCCAGGCGTACAGCCGCGCGCGGCGTCTGGCGAGCGCGCTGGGACAGATCCGGGGCGGCGCCGGCGTGACCGAGGCGGCCTTCGCGAGCGGCTACGATTCGCTGAGCGGGTTCAACGAGGCCTTCCGCAACCTGCTCGGAAAGAGTCCGACCCGCACCAAGGACGCGCCCGTCCTGTCGATCGCGCGCGTGCCCAGCGACCTCGGGCCGATGGTGGCGGCCGCGGACGAGCGCTCGCTCGTGCTCTTCGAGTTCGCGGACCGCCGCATGCTGGAGACTCAGCTCGATGTCCTGCGCCGCCGTCTGGGGGCTTTGTTCGCTCCGGGGAGCAACCCCGTGATCGAGCAGGCGACGAAGGAGATGGGCGAGTACCTCGCGGGCACCCGGCGGCAGTTCGGGGTTCCACGGGCAACGCCCGGCACCGACTTCCAGCGTGCGGTGTGGAAGCGGCTCGAAGCCATTCCCTACGGCTCGACCGTGAGCTACGCGGCGGTCGCGCGCGACCTCGGCCGTCCCGCGGCGGTGCGCGCCGTCGCCAAGGCCGTCGGCGACAATCGCATCGCGGTCATGGTGCCCTGTCATCGCGTGGTGGGATCGAACGGCGCGCTCACCGGCTACGGCGGCGGGCTGTGGCGGAAGAAGCGGCTGCTGGAGATCGAAGGCGTGATGGCCGCAGAGCCGGCCCCTGCCTTTGTCGCGTCCTACTCTCCCCGGGGAGAGTAAGGAGCTACCCGCGCGACGAGTCAGCTGCCGCGGCGACTCTCGTCGGCCTGCCGCAAGCCCTCGAGGATCAGGCGGTCGAGGTCGAGCTCGAGATGGATGTCCTCGCCGAGCGCCTGCTCCCCCGACTGGAACGCGAACGTCCCTTCGCGCCACAGCAGGAGCCCGTAGAGCACGCGGCGCAGTGTCTCGCGCACGGCGCTGTGGACTTGATCCGGGGTCGCCACGCCGGCGGACATAAGAAGCCCTCCCAGACGCTGGCCGGGCCTCGATGGTGAGCTCTGCAGAACCCCTTCGAGGGTCTCGAGCGAGACCGCTCCACGATGGACCAGAACCTGTCCGACTTTGACGGTGGGTCCGGTGGTCCGCGCGAACACCGGCTGGCCGCGCTCGACGAAGATCTCGGCGCGCTCTCCTTGACGCTCGAGATCGAGCCGGCCGGTGGCCTGCGCGAGCGACAGGAGCTGAAGGATCTCGGCGGGAAAGAAGTGGCTGAGCTCTCCGCGCAGGCTCTCGCTCATGGAGCGCCCCAGCGCACGTCGCCCACGACGCGGCCGCGAGCCCGCGCCTCGCCTCGCAGGAGCTTGAGGTTGTACCAGCCCATGACCACCACCTGGATGACGGTCGCGAGCATCAGCATGCCGAGAGCCGCCTCGGTGAGCGGCACGATCCGCATGGCGAATCGCCCCTGGGTGGCGTGGAGGTACAGGTGCAGCGCCAGCAGTGACGCCATCACCACGCCGGTGGCGCGTCCGAACGGGGTCGGCTGGATGCGGAGCGGACCGACGAACAGATAGAGGCTCGCGCCACCGATCAACAGGATGCCATAGCGCAGCGCCGCCATCGCGAACACCCAGACCGGCAGCAGGCCGGCCGCCATGAGGGCGAAGAACATCGCCAGGTTGAACACGATGTCGACGACCGGATCGAGCGCGCGGCCGAGCTTGGTCTCCTGCTTCCACCGCCGCGCGAGCCATCCGTCGGCCACGTCGGAGAGCGCGGCGATCAGGAACACGGCCAGCGCGAGTGCGATATGGCGCTCGACCAGGAACAGGGCGATGCCGGGAACCAGCACGACGCGCAGCAGCGTGAGCGCCGTGGGCAGGTTGAGCGCGGAGAGCGCGAAGCCCTCCCGGTCGCGCAGATGCTCGATGTTGAGCGAGACGAAGGCAAATGCCGGCAGGATCCACAGCGAGGTCTGCAGGAAGAAGTCGTAAGCGAGATGGCGGTCGTAGCGAAGCGCGATCTGGACTGCCGCCAGGAAGGCCGCCGCGAAGAAGGCCAGACCCATGCTCCACACGGAGCGCACGGCGCCGGGGTTGGCCACCATGGCGTCGCGCGCGCGAGCGGCGACGCGCTGCAGATACACCCCGAAGGCGCGAGGAGAAAAGCGCTCGCGCCGCAGGTCCTGAAGGTACTCCTCGATGAACATTGCGGCTCCCAGGTTCGAGGCCGCGGGAGTTTAAGGGGCCGGGACCTCGCGCACAACGAGGGCTCCCGGAGCACGGAACATCGTGCATCGCTTGTAACTTCTGCGCCGATCAGGCCAAAAACGGCATTGCGCGCCGCTCGAGCGAGCCGAGCCCCGCATCACTTTCACCCCATGCGCATTCGCAGCGCTGGCACTTCCCTCGCTTCACTCGTGGGTGCGTGGACAGGCCACCGGCCGTGACGAGGGAAAAGTTCCAGGCCGAGTGAAGCCGATGTGAACGAGTTTCAAGGAGGGATTCCATGAAGAAGCGCACTCTGCTGCTCCTCGTAGGACTGCTCGCGCTGTTCGCGGTCCCTGCGTCGAGCCAGATCAGGACGTACGAGGGCTTTCGGCTCGATTTCCGGAACGCCCCGCCGGCTCCGCGGATCTATTTCCGCACGGCCCCGCAGATTCGATACGAGTCTCGCAGCCGAGTCTACGTCGTCCAGAACGTCGATCGATGGGGCGTGGACATGTTCCGCACCGGCAACTTCTGGTACATGACGCGTGACGGTTACTGGTACCGCGCGACCGGCTATCGGGGTCCGTGGCGGGCCGTCCATCCGCGCTCGGTGCCTGCGCGCATCTACACGGTGCCGATGGCGTACTGGAACTACCATCCGAACAGCGATCGCTACGCCTATGACGAGGGCTTGGACGATCGCCCGACCTACTACGGTTACTTCATCGACGTCGACAACGCGCCTGCGGCTCCGCGGGTCTATTTCCGCGGCCAGCCGGACGTGCTCTACGTGCCGGAGACGGGCGCGTACGTCATGGCCAACACGGATTTCGACTTCGACATGTTCCGCTACGGGGACTACTGGTACGTCGCGGACAACGGCTACTGGTACCGAGGCACCAGCTATCGCGGCCCCTTCGTGGTGATCGACGCACGGTCGGTGCCCGAGGCGATCTACGACATTCCGGATCGGCACTGGAAGCATCGTCCGATGCGGGACGACGACCGTCGATGGGGTTACGAGAGAGGACGCCGGTCGGGCTAGGCCGGGCGGCGGTGTTTCGCTGCGCCTCGGCCATGGGACGGAACCGCTCCAGCCAGCTTGGAGCGGAGTCAATCCAGCGCCCATGGATCCGAGGCGCGGCTTTCACGGGGAGCTACGCCATGCGACTCGATGAATGCATGACCAAGGGCGTGGAATGCATCCGCCCGGACGCGACGCTTCAGGAGGCCGCGCGCAAGATGCGCGACTTGGACGTGGGCACGCTGCCGGTCTGCGACGACGACGCGCGGCCGATGGGGGTGGTCACCGACCGGGACATCACGGTTCGGGCCGTGGCGGATGGCGAGAATCCGACCGCAGCCAGGGTGCGGGGCACGATGACCCAGGACGTCGTCTACTGTTACGAGGATCAGGCGGTCGACGACGCCGCGCGCCTCATGGAAGATCGACAGATCCGCCGCGTGCTGGTCCTCGACCGTGACCAGAAGCTGGCCGGCATTCTCTCTCTGGGGGACCTTGCGGTGTCCGGCAGCAAGGAGCGCGAGCTGGCCGCCGAGGCGTTGGAAGCCATCTCGACGTCGACGCCGCGCGAGTAAGACCCGGCGTCAGACCGAGGTCCTGGCCTCGACGACGACCAGGAGCTGCCAGAGCCGGGGCAGGCCCAGACGCCGGGTGAGATGACCGGGGAAGACGCGCCAGTGGTGGAGGCGGTAGCGGCCGAAGTCCCACGGCCACCATCCGGAGCGATGGGTCTCGAACGGCATGCCCGGAATCTCCTGGGGACGGAAGCCCAGCGGCGTCGCCACGACCACGCGCCGAGCCCGCCGCGTGAGCTCGTCCAGCACCCGATATCCTTCGGCCTTCTCGAAGTGCTCGATCACGTCGATGAAGAGCGCCAGGTCGTAGCGCGGCGCGTCGGCCGGCAGCAGGCTGGCGAGCTGGCGAAGGTCGCCGAGATAGACGTGATCGTATTGCGCGAAGCGAGGAGGATTGGCGTCGACGGCGTCGACGCGTGAGGGGGAGGCGTACTCGCGGGCCAGGCAGCCGAACTTCCCGTATCCCGCGCCCACGTCCAGCAACGTGGCGGGCTGCTCCTCGGCAATGACCTGGAGCACGTGGGGAATCTGCCAATGCTGCGAGGTCGGCACGCGGCCTCCTGAACGAATGGCCGCGCATCTTCGCACCGACGAAGGGCCTCCCGCAAAGCGCCCACGACCGCCAGCCGTTGTCTCGACGCGGGTCTTCGCCATAGACTCGCCTCCCATGCGACTTCCGAGTGTGGCTTGAGTCGGCGCAAGCCGAAGGCACGTCCGCCATCGCGAACCGCCTCGCGCCGCGACCGCAAAGCGTCCGGCGCGCCGATCGCCATCCTCGGCACGCTGGCGCTCGCGATCGGCGCATGGCTCGCATGGCGCGCCTTCGAGGCGCGGCGGGTCCCGGCCGATCCCATCGAGCGGATGAGCATCGACGACGCGTTCGCGGCCGGCCTCCGTCACGGAGGCGCGGGCCACCACCTGGCGGCTCTGCCTTACTTCCGCCGCGCCGTGACCCTGGCGCCCGATTCGTGGACCGCGCGAGAGAACTACGCCAGCACGCTCTACAACGGTGCTCAAGAAGCGCGCGTCCATCTCGGGAAGAACGAGCCCGCGACCCGCTCGAGCATCGAGCGGATCAGCATGATCCGTGAGTCGCTGGGCCAGACGGAGGAAGCTCTGAAGTGGGCCAGCCAGCCGGCCGACCAGGCCCTGGTGTTCTTCCAGCGCGCCCAGGCCTTCCACACCTTCGGGTTCGCCATCGACGCGCTGATGGAATTTCGCCAGGCGGCCCGTCAGGCTCCCGACAACGGCGTGATCGCGCGCGCGACGAGCGCCGCCGAGGAAAACCTCCGCAACGGGGGCACGCATTGACCGTTCGCGTTTGCCGCGCGGCCGCGGTTCACTTCACGATCCTGTGGCTGGCTGCGTGCGGAACCTCGCCATCGGGTGAGGGCCCGAGGCCGGCCGCGTCGTTCGATCCCGACTCGATGCCCGAGGCGTTCGCGCGTTCCACCGCGGCCCTGATGTGGCCGGGCACGACGCGCGGATGGCAGATCACGCCGGAAGGCGATCTCTTCGACGGCGAGGTCGAGGTGCGAGTGGAGCCCGCTTCAGGAACGGCGGCCGCGAGCGCGCCCAAAGCGATCGCCTACGAGGGCCGCTGGCTGCCGGTCGCTCACTGGTGGCGCAAGAGCGGAGACATCGAGTGGCGGTTCGAAGGGGTGGCGTTCCCCGAGCCGGCTCCGCGAGACAGTCAGCTGGTGGCCTCGCTGGCGGTGAGCGCCATCAACCGCGCCGCCGAGCCGCGGCCGGCGCGACTGACCCTGTCGCTCTCACCCCCCGACCCGGATCCGATCTTCGTCGCATTCGATGCGCCCGAGACCCCTACGCCTCCTCTGACCTGGGGCTCGAACGGCAAGGACACGATCTACGCCTGGACGGAAGGCGCCAAGCCCGGAGCGACGTGGAGCAGCGAGTGGACGCTCGCGCCCGGCGAGACCAGGACCGTGCGCGTGCTCCTGCCTTCCTATCCGAAGTCCGCCGCCCTCGTCCGCGCGCTGGCCAGGACTCCTCACGCCCGCCGTGTGGCGGACGCGCGGGATTACTGGACACGGACGCTCGAGGGCGCAACGCGGTTCGCGCTCGGAGATCCCGAAGTGGAAGCCGCGCTCTCGGCGGCCCGCGTGCTGCTCCTCTCCTGCCGCGAGCGCCGCGGCCCCGACTGGATGCCGATCGGCGGGCCCTTCCACTATCGCGACATCTGGCTGCGCGACGGAGCGCGTCTGATCGCCGCCCTCTCGGTGGCCGGCCATACCCAGGAGGCGCAGGCTCTGGCTCGCGGCTTCATGCGCTTCCAGTGGCCGCAGGGCGGCTTCATGTCGCAGCGCGGGCAGCCCGACGGCACCGGCCAGGCGCTGTGGGCGTTCGAGCAGGCCATGCTGCGGCCGTCGCCGGCGGAGTCTCTCGCGCGCTACGTCGACGCCGCGCGCCGCGCATGGAAGTGGTACGAGTGGCAGCGCGACTTCGGGCGGCAGTCCGGGTGGCGGTTTGGACTCATGCTGCCTTACGCCGATCCGCGAGACGCCGAGCTGGTCGTGGCGCAGATGGTGGGCACCGATGCCTGGGCGTTGGCGGGATATCGCGCGACCGCGCGGCTGATGCGCGCCGCCGGTCTCGAGCAGGAGGCCTCCGCCGTGGACCGGACGCGCGAGCGCTACACCGCGGATTTCGTGGCCGCGCTCGACCGGACCGGCAGCCGTGACATTCCACCGACGTGGCAAGGCATCGGCAGGGACTGGGGCAACTTCGCGGTGGGATGGCCGTGCATGGCCCTTCCGCCTCTGCATCCGAGGCTGGCGTCGCTGGCCGAGCGCGCGTGGAGAGAAGCGGGCCACGTCGGGCTCGTCATCTATGGCCATCGCGACTCGCTGCACGGCTACGTGGGCGCCGACCTCGGCACCTGGGCGTTGCTCGCCGGGCGCCGCGCGGAGGCGGACAGCGTGCTGGCCGCGCTGCTCCACTGGAGGAACGCGAGCGGTGCCTCGGCCGAGCTGTTCTCCCGCGAGCGCGACTTCGGCCGCAACCTGCCGCCGCATCCGACCAGCGCCGCGGCGCTGATCGCACTCACGCGCAACGCGCTCCTGTTCGATGACGGCGACGTGCTGGCGCTGACGATGGGCGCCCGTGATCGCTGGTGGCGAGGCTCGAGGATCGAGCGCGCGCCGACCCGATGGGGCCGGATCGACCTCGAGTTCGGGCTCAGGAATGACGAAGCGACGTGGCGATGGACGCCGGTGGACGTGTGGACCGCGCTCACCCTTCCCCCTGGAACCGCGCTCTCGGGCGATCCTCCGTCACCGCTCACGCGGCGGTCCGACACCGTGATCATGGCGCCGCCCGGGACCCGCGAGGCGCGCGTGGGGCTGCGCCGGCTGGCCGCGGCGCGATGAGCCCCAAGCGCTCACGCGCGGCGCGCCGGCCGCCGGCGGCGAAGCCCGCGCCGCGACCGAAGCGCTCGATCGTGACGCCGGTCGTCGTGCTGACGCTGGCGGTGGGAGCGGCCCTGTGGTGGCGCTTCGGCAGGCACCCTCAGCCGCCGGACACCGGGGGCGCGCCATTCGATTCCCGCCAGACCTATGCCGAGGCCATGACGCTGAGCCAGCAAGGACGCTTCATCGAGAGCCTGCCGATGTTCCGCCGGGTCATGGAGTCGGATACGAGCTTGTCCCAGCTCCATCACGACTACGCCACCGCGATGCTCAATGCCGTCCACCAGAGCCGCCACCATCTCGGTCGCCAGGAGTTCGCGGTGCGCTCTTCGATCGAAAGAGTCGAGCTGGTCCGCTGGGCGCTGGTCGAGCTGGTGGCCGCCGAGCGCACCGCGCGAGACGCGCGCGCGCGCGCCTGGGGCATCCGCACCCGGGCACAGGCTCTGGGAGCCTGGGGGTTCCCGTGGGAAGCGATGGTCGGTTACCGGCAGGTGGAATGGGCCGATCCCGCCTGGACCGAGATCGCCGGGCGTGCCGAGCGGGTGCTCGCCGAGATGGAGCACCCCGAGCGGGCGAACGTGGCTCGCTGAGGGGTGGCCGAGCCCTACAGGTTCTTGGCCTTCTTCCGCCGGCGCTCGTCTTCCATCTTCTGCCACCAGCGCGACTCGTAGGTGAGCGCCACCGACATGTCGTCGGTCATCTCCACCTGCACCCGATCGCCGCCCTTCGAAGCCCAGCCCGAGCGGATGGTCACGTAGCCGCCACGGACCCCGCGCGCGCTGTTGGGATCGCCCTTCACGTAGGGAAAGCGGAACTTCTCCACCGTCTCCTGGCGCCGGCCGTACCTGGCCAGCAGCTCGGCCACCAGGTCGTCGTAGATCTTCCGCTGGATGGCGTACTCGTTGCGCTCGCCCTTCGATGGAACGGTGATCTCCCAGCGCACCACACGGCTTTCGTCGTCGAGCCGGGCGTGGATGATCGCGTAGGCGTCGAAGATCTTCCCGTCCGCGGCGAGCAGGTCCTTGGTGCGCGCGCCGGGCGTCTCCTTGTATCCCTTCGCCGCGAGCTGCGCCGCCACGTCGTCGACGGGCGTGAGCCATCGAATCGACGCGAACATGATGCTGTCGGGCCGGGTCTTCGAGTCGGGAATCGGCGTCTCGGCGGCGAACGCGGCGGTTCCCGCCATCAAGCCCACGGCGATCAGCGCCACGGGCTTCAGATCCCGCATCCTCACCGCTGATCGCTCCCCGCGGCCTTGCCGCGCAGCGCGGCCTGAGCCGCCGCGAGGCGGGCGATCGGCACGCGGAACGGCGAGCACGAGACGTAGTCGAGGTTCGTGCGGTGGCAGAACTCGACGCTCGAAGGATCGCCGCCATGCTCTCCACAGATGCCGACCTTGAGCTGCTTGCGCCTCGACCGGCCCTCCTTGACCGCCCATTCCATCAGGTGGCCGACGCCCTCCTCGTCGATCGAGACGAAGGGATCGCTGGGCAGGATCTTTCGCGCCACGTACTCGCCGAGGAACTTGCCGGCGTCGTCGCGCGAGAAGCCGAAGGCCATCTGCGTGAGATCGTTGGTGCCGAACGAGAAGAACTCCGCCTCCTCGGCGATCCCCGCGGCCGACACCGCGGCGCGCGGCACCTCGATCATGGTGCCGACCAGGTACTCGACTCGCGTGCCCCGGCGCTCCATGACCTCCTCGGCCACGCGGCGCACGACGGCGGCCTGATCCTTGAGCTCGTTCACGTGGCCGACCAGCGGAATCATGATCTCGGGGATCGCCCGCGCGCCGTCCTTCGCGGCGTCGCACGCCGCTTCGAAGATCGCGCGCGCCTGCATCGCGGTGATCTCGGGATAGGTGATGCCGAGCCGGCAGCCACGATGGCCGAGCATCGGGTTGAACTCGTGCAGCTCCTCGACCCGGTGGAGCAGCTTCTCCAGGCGGGCGAGCTTCGCCGGCTTGGCGGCCTTGCGCGCGCGCTTCTTGCTCCGCTCCCACTCGGCGTTGAGCACCGCCACCTCGGCCATCAGGTTTTCGCGCTTGGGCAGGAACTCGTGAAGCGGCGGATCGAGCGTGCGGATGGTGACCGGATACCCGTCCATGGCCTTGAACAAGCCGCGGAAGTCGGCGCGCTGGAAGGGCAGCAGCTTCGCGAGCGCGCCGCGGTAGCGCTTGGAAGGCTCCGCCAGCTCCTTGTCGATCCGGGCGAGGTCCGCCTTGAGCGCCTTGGCCTCGCCTGGGGAGGCGGCCTGCAGGTCTTTCTCGATCGCGGCGCGCCGCGCCTCGATGGCCTTGACCTGGGGCGCGGCCATGATCATGTCGACCACGTGCGGCAGCCGCTCCTCGGCGAAGAACATGTGCTCGGTGCGGCACAGCCCGATGCCCTCGGCGCCGAACTCGCGCGCCTTCTTGGCGTCGCGCGGGATGTCGGCGTTCGCCCGCACCTTGAGCCGGCGCGATTCGTCGGCCCAGCTCATGAAGGTGGCGAACTCCCCGCTCACCACGGCCTCGAGTGTCGGGACCTGGCCGAGCATCACCCGTCCGGTGCCGCCGTCGATCGTGACCCAGTCACCTTCCTTGACCTGCACGCCGCCGGCCGAGAATCGTCGCGCCTTGGTGTCGACGACCACCTGCGAGGCCCCGCACACGCACGGCTTGCCCATCCCGCGCGCCACCACCGCCGCGTGGCTGGTGAGACCGCCGGTCGATGTCAGGATGCCTTGCGCGGCATCCATCCCATGGATGTCGTCGGGCGTGGTCTCCCGGCGCACCAGAATGACCTTCTCCTTGTCCCCGCGCTCCGCGGCATCGTCGGCGTCGAACACCGCGCGTCCTGCCGCGGCTCCGGGAGAGGCCGCGAGCCCCTGGGCCACGATCTGGGCCTTGGCCTTGGGATCGATCCGCGGGTGAAGGAGCTGGTCGAGCGAGGACGGCTCGACTCGCATGACCGCCTCGTGTCGGCTGATCAGCCCTTCGCTCGCCATGTCCACCGCGATCTTGACCGCCGCCTGCGCGGTGCGTTTGGCGGTGCGGGTCTGGAGCAGGAAGAGCTTGCCCTCCTGAACCGTGAACTCGAAGTCCTGGACGTCGCGGTAATGCTTCTCGAGCCGGCTGGTGATGTCGCGCAGCTGCGCGTAGACGTCGGGCATGCGCTCGCCGAGCACCCGAATCGGCTCGGGCGTCCGGACGCCGGCGACCACGTCTTCGCCCTGCGCGTTGACCAGGTACTCGCCGTAGAAGTGGTTCTCGCCGGTGGCCGGGTTCCGGGTGAAACCGACCCCCGTTCCCGACGTCGGCCCGAGGTTGCCGAACACCATGGCCTGGACGTTCACCGCGGTGCCGATGTCGTCGGGGATCCCGTTCTGCCGGCGGTAGTAGACGGCTCGCTCGTTGTTCCACGAGCGGAACACCGCGTCGCGCGCCATGGCGAGCTGCTCGAGCGGGTTCTGCGGGAAGTCGCGTCCGGCGCGGCGCCGCACCAGCTCACGAAAGTCGCGCACCAACAGGGTGAGGTCTTCCAGGCCGAGCTCGAGATCGCTTTCGACCCGGCGTCGCTTCTTGAGGGCGTGGAGATGGTCCTCGAACTCGCTCTTCTCGAGCCCGAGCACCACCGAGCCGAACATCTGGATGAAGCGCCGGTAGCAGTCGAGCGCGAAACGCGCATCCCCCGAGCGCTCTGCGAGCCCCTGGCTCGAGCGGTCGTTGAGCCCGAGGTTGAGCACCGTGTCCATCATGCCCGGCATCGAGAACTTGGCGCCCGACCTCACCGACACCAGCAGCGGATCCCGGGGATCGCCCAGGCGCTTGCCCATCACGTTCTGCAGGCGCTCGAGCGCGGCCTCCTGCTGATCGTCGAACCGCGGGGGGAGCTTCCTGCCGTGCTCGTAGTAGTGGCGGCACACCTCGGTGGTGATGGTGAAGCCGGGAGGCACCGGCACTCCGGCGTTCGACATCTCCGCCAGGCCCGCGCCCTTGCCGCCGAGGAGGTCGCGCATCTTCGCGTTGCCGTCCGCGCGGCCTTCCCCGAAAAAGTAGACGTACGTGTCGGACGTGACCACCTGAGATTCGGTCATGCGCGCCTCCCTAGCGCCGGCGTGGACTGGTCTTCGTGGGGGCCTGGCTCAGGAAAGCGGCCGGCGAGATTCCCGTGTTGATCTGAACTCGAGTCACCTTGAGGGTGAGCGTCCGCTCACCATTGACCTGTCTCTCCTCGGTGTGCGGCCACAACACACCTTGCACCGTGCGGAGGTCTCCGAACAAGCGTCTCAGCGCCGACCCCGCGAGCGGCGAGCCCTGGTTGTCCTCGGCGCCGATCAGGCGTCGGGTCTTCGGATCGAGGTAGAGCACCCATCGCGTGCCTTCCTGGCCCACCACTTCGACGATGTCGGCCATCACGCCTCCGATCTCGTCCTGGCCGCGGAATGCCACCCGGGACTGGGGGTTCGCGGCCATGATCAGCAGGTGCGGGACGTCGCCGGAAAAAGCCCGCCGCATCGCCTGGACTCCATCCGCCTCCTCCTGGAAGGTGGAGTCGTTCTCGCCCGCGGTCATGCGGGTCCATGCGGTGTCGCCATGAAGCGCCTGAACCGTCATGAGCTGCATGAACGCCGTCTCGGTGCGGAGCCTTCCGGGCTCGAGCCTCATTTCGGTCTGCTTGCCGCTGATCGACTCGCTGCCGCGATAGAGCGTGATCTCGGACTCTACCCGGGAGTCCTTGATCGCCTTGAGGCGTTTGATTCCGCCGTGTGCGGTGACGGCCGCATCCGCCCGCTTCCGGCCTTCGCGGATCGACGCCTCGTCGGGCTCGTCCATCCGCATCGCGGGCGACACCGCGATCGGCGTCGCGGGCTGCCCCACGGGGACGACCTCGACGGCGCCCAGCGATTGGAGCCCGGCCTTCAGGGCTTCGGCCGATCCCACCACCACGAGCACCGCGTGATCCGGATCGAAGTACCGGCGCGCCACGTCCTGCACGCTCTCGGGCGACACCGCCGCCAGCTCGGTGGGGTAGCGGTCGCCGTAATCGTCGCCGAGGCCGAGCGAGGCGGCGGTGAGCCACGTGGCAGCCTGCGCGCCGAGCGTCTCGTTCCGCAGCGGGTAGGCGCGGCTCAGGATGCGCCGCGAGCGCTCCACTTCCGCCGCCGGCGGAGGCGAGCCGGCGAAGCGCTTCAACTCGGCCCGCAGCGAGGCCGCCGACGCGATCACGGAGTCGTTGCGCGCGGAGGAGGCGAGGATCAGGAGCCCGGCTTCACGCTGCTGATCGAGCATGCTGTAGGCGCGCGCCACCCGGCCCGGGCCGGCCAGCCGCGACCCTGCAGCCCCGCCGAGCAGGTCGTTGGCGACCGCGAGCGCTCCCGCATCCCGGGCGCCACGCGCGGAGACCGGAACGGCGAGCCGCACCTCGGCTTCCTCCGCCCCAGGCACGTCCACCAGCCGGATCTGGAGGCTCGAGAGCGTCCGGGGCTCGGGGGCGGTGGCCGGCGCCACCGTCCGGGCGCGACCCGCCCAGCTCCGGAAGGCCTCCTGCGCCGCGGTGAACGCGGCTTCGGGGTCGACATCTCCGGCCACGGCGATCAAGGCGTGGTCCGGCCGATACTGCGCGCGGTGGAAGCCCATCACCCGCGAGCGGGTGAGCGCCGAAGCCGCCTCGACCGAGCCGCCGAGCGGCGCGGCGTAAGGGTGTCCCTTCATCGCCAGCGCCCACACGTGCTCCTGGGCCACCACGTCGAGGTGGGTGCGCGACTCGAGCACGCGGCGCGCGAGCTCCTGACGCGCCACCGAGAGCTCGCGGTCGTCGAAGATGGGATTGATCACCGCGTCCGCCATCAGCTCGAGGCCTCGCTCGAGATCGGCCGAACGGAACGCGCCGGACACGGTGGCGTAGTCGCGCGCCGCCTCTCCCAGCACCGTGCCACCGAGGCTCTCCACGTCGTGCGCGATCTGATCGGCGGTGCGCGAGCTGGTCCCGCGAGTGAGGAGCAGCGCGACGACGGATGCCGCGCCGGCTTCCAGCGGCTCCTCGTGGCGGGTGCCGGCGGGAACCAGGATCTGGATCTGGACGATCGGCAGGCGGCGATCGCTGATGACCGCGACCTGGGCGCCGTTCTCGAGCTTGCGGACCAGTGTCGGCGCCGCGTCCGCGGCGCTCCCGAGAGCCAGCAGCGCGCCGGCGAAGACGATCGCGGATCGCATGGCGCTCATGGACGCCCTCCACTCGAGCGGCCGGGACCGCTGTCCGCGACGGGCAGGAGCCACACGACGTTGCGCCGCGCGGCGGTGAGCTGAGCCGCGACGCGCTGCAGATCCGCGGCCTTGGTGGCTCGCACGCGGTCCAGCAGCCGGTCGAGATCCTGCGTGTCGCCTGTGAGCATGCATCCCGAGCCGATGGCCTGCGCGCGGCTCCTCGTGGTCTGGAGCCCGAAGCCGATCGTGGTCTCGGCCTGACGCTTGGCCCTCTCGAGGTCGCCTTCGGTCACCGGCTCGCGACCGAGCCGCTCCAGCTCGGAGAACAGGGCGCGCTCCACATCCGTGCTGTCGGCGTTGGGCGCGACCGCGAGCGCGAGATAGAAGAGGGAGGCCTCCCGCCGGCTGTCGAGGTCCCCCTGGACCGAGTAGGCGAGCGGCGGCGTTCCGATCAGCCTGGCCGCCAGCGGCGCATCGTTGGCGCGCGTCAGAACCGAGGCCAGAAGACTCAGCGGGGCCCAGTCGGCATGCCCGCGCGGCGGCATTCGCCAGGCGGCCATCATGACCCTCAGCGGCACCTGGGCGTGGGTCACCGCTCGCCGCTCGGCCGTCTGCGGCTTGTCGGCCGGAAGCGAGGGGGCTTTCACCGAGGGTCCCTTGATCGGCTCGAGATACTTGCGCGCCAGACTCACGACGTCGTCGCGCGAGAAGCTCCCGACCACCGTGACCAGGGCGCGCGACGGGCCGTAGCGCGCGCGGTAGAAATCGCGAAGCTCCTTGAGCGTGATCTTCGAGAGATCGGCCGGCCGGCCGTACACCGAGATGCCGTACGGATGGTTGGGGAACGCGAGCGCGTACGCACGCTCGAGCGCGAGCGAGATCGGCGTCGCCCTGCGCTCCCGCTCGTCCGCCACCAGCCGCCGCTCCTGGTCGAGCACCTGGTCGGTGAGCGTGAGCCCGGACATGCGATCGGCCTCGAGCCGGAATGCCAGCTCCACCGCGTCGGGCGGCAGCGTCTCGTAGAAGGACATGAAGTCGTGGGTGGCGTAGGCGCCCGAGGAACCGCCCTCGTTCCTCACCAGCCGGCCGTGCTCGCCGTCGCCGACGTGGCTCGACCCGCGGAACATCAGATGCTCGAAGAGGTGCGCGACCCCGGTGCGTCCCGCAGGGTCGTGTCGGCTGCCGGCGTCGTACCACACCGCGACGTCCACCGACTTGGCCTTCTGATCCGGCGCCATCACCAGGCGCACGCCGTTCTTCAGCGTCACCGTCTCGGCGCGGGTCATCTCGAGCGCGTGGGCCGGGACCGCGCACGCCAGGGCGGCGGCGAGCCAGATGCCCGCACGTCTCATCCGGGGGTTCCTTTCGATTCGAGGTCGATTCAACGCAGGCCGACGATTCGGAGCGTGAGGCGCTCGCTTCCCACACGAGCGTCCACGAGGTAGAGACCGGCCGGTACCGCGCGGCCCTCGTCGTCGGTGCCACTCCAGGTCAACGAGAGCGCCGGGCACGATACCACGCCCGACCACACGTCGCGTACCTTCCGGCCCATGGCATCGCGCACCTGCACCTCGGCCTGCGTGCCGCACCGGGAGGCAGGGATCGAGAGCGTGAACCGGGCGGGACCCTGCTCGAAGACCACCGGATTGTGGCCGCTCGATCGCAGCGAGAGTCCGGGTGCCGTGGGCGGCGGCGGGTTGGGACCGGAGTCATTGAGCGCGGCCAAGGCGTTCGGAATGCCGTACCCCACGCGGTCGTCCGGAGCGGCCTTGCGAGAGGCCGAGTCCCGCATCGCCAGGATCACGTCACGCGCCGACCACGAAGGGCGGGCCTGGAGCAGGCACGCCGCCACGCCCGTGATCAGCGGCGTGGCGAATGAAGTGCCGTCGCGACCGGGCGAGTACCCCTGAGGGTCGCCCGACGTGTCCACGGTCGGCACCGAGCGTCCGCGCGCCGCGAGATCCGGCTTGATGCGTCCGTCGAAGCTCGGCCCGTAGGACGAGAACGCCGCCGGCACACCCGAGGCGTCGACCGCGCCGACGGCGATCACGCTGTCACCGTGCGCATCGCTCGGCGCCGAGAGGAAGTGCCAGGCCGTGGCGCCGTCGTTGCCGACCGCGGCGACCACCAGGATGCCCTTGCTGGCTGCGATCTGGGCCGCGCGAGTGATGATCGTGGTGTGACCGTCCATGCTCGCGTAGGTGTAGTCGGGGTCGGGAGCTTCGAAGGTGGTGTAGCCGAGCGAGGTATTGATCACGTCGGCGCCCAGGCTGTCGGCCCATTCCGCGCCCTGCGCCCAGTACACCATCTCGACATGGCGCTCGAACGAGCGCACTTCGGTCCGGCCCAGGGCATAGTCGGCGTCGTAGGCGGCGCCCACGTAGGTGCCGGGCTTGCGCCCCGCCAGCACGCCGAGCACCCAGGTGCCGTGCACCAGGCTCGGGTCGAGCGTGTCCTGAGCCGTGGCGAGCCCGCGGTGGAAGTCGCGCTGGTGGCTCGTGGGGATCGCGTGGTCGCGAAGGGCTTCGTGCTTGTCGAAATAGTTGAAGCCTTCGTCGAGCACGCACACCAGGATCCCGGCGCCGGTGTATCCCGAGTCGTGCACCGCGGCCAGGTTGAGCTGCGTGATCGTGTCGTGCATGAGGCCATAGCCCACGATCGATGCGCCGGCAGAGCGTGTTGGACGAGCCGGCGCCGGCCTTTCGACCTCCGGAACGGAGGAGCGCCGCATGACCTCGACCGGCGCCATGCGGGAAACGAACGGGAGCCTCGCCAGATCCACGACCACGCGAGCCGGAGCACGCACCGCGACCCGGTTGAACCAGCGCGAAGCGCCATAGGGCGCGAGACCGAGGGACCTCAGCGCTTCGAGGTAGGCGGGCTCGATCGGAAGGTCGAGGTAGTCGACCGAGGCGGCGTGCGCTCGCGCGCGTCTCGCTTTGGCTCGCGGCGATATCGACTGGGCCGCGAGATCGAGCCGGCGCGCCAGGTCGAAGGGCCCCTGCTCTCCCTTGTCGGCGAACTCGATCCAGGCAGAGATCGTGTCCTCGGGGGCGTCCTCCAGCGCCCGAACCAGGCGCGGCTCGACTTTCGAAGCCAACGGCGAGGGAAGCGCCGCCCGCGCCCAGCCGGCTCCGAAAGGAACCGGCGATCCCAGGAGCAGGAACAGGAGCAGGAGCGTGACGAAAGTGACGCCGGGGCAGGAGCTACGCATTCGCGGGGATTATCGCACGCGGGCGGCTAACCGGTGGTGCTCAGCGCCTCCAAGACCGCGGTGAGATGTCCCACCTCGCGGCCGGCGTGACTCTTGAGCACCGGCTCACGTGTCGCGGCGAGGCGCTCCAGGTCGCTTTCGGAGAGCAGGTCGAGGTGTTCGAGGAAGGCCACGATGGCTGGACCGAGCGCCCGTCCCGAGCCATCCCGCACCTTGATCGCCACGCCGAGGCCCCGGCTCGAGCTCCCGATGCACTCGAGCCCTTCGGCTCCGCCCTTGGAAACCAGCTGGCCGCGCGACGCTTGCATGAGCTGTGTGCTGAGGCGCGACGCCCCGCCGACCGCCTGAGGGTAGGCGACCATCGCGGCGCGGATCCGCTGGAGCGCGCGCTCACGAGCGTCGCCCGTCGCCACCGCCGCGGCCAGGCGCGCGTAACCGCGCGCCATGGAGAGAAGCGGAAGCCCGAACACCACGACCCCGCAGTTGTCCGTCCCGGTCAGGATCTCCTCCGCCGGCAGGCCGCAGACTTCGGCCACCGAGCGATGGGCCGCCTGCTGCACCATGTGCTCGGGGCGCTCGTAGCCTTCGACCGGCCACCCTTCCGCCCGCGCCAGGGCGAGCATGCCCGCGTGCTTGCCGGAACAGTTGTTGTGGAGCGGCGAGCGCCGCTCGTGATGTGCGCGCACTTCGGCCAGCGCTTCACGATCGATCGGGTCGTGATATCCGCAGGCCAGGTGCGAGGGGAGGAGATCGATCCGCTCGAGGATCTCGGTCACCAGCCGGCGATGATATTCGCTGCCGGTGTGCGAGGCGGCCATTACTGCGAGGTGCTCGTCCGAGAAGCCCCATCGGTCGGCGTGCCCGCGCTCGACGAGCGCCAGCAGCTGGAACGGCTTGGCCGAGGATCGGAAGGAGGTGATCAGCCGCGGCTCGGCGGTCGCCGCGAGGACCCGGCCCTCGACGTCGGCCACGGCGGCTTCGATCCTGTGGCGCGATTCGACAATAGCGCCACGCCCCACCTGGACCTCGAGCGTGACCGTCATGGACGCGGCTCCCCGTCAGCGGATGACGATGAAGCGATCCTGCTTGAAGAAGTCCGTCGCTTCGACGCGATAGATGTAGATCCCGGAGCTGACGTCCCGACCCTGGCCGTTCTTGAGGTTCCAGCGCTCGAAGTCCCGCACCGGATCGTTGTGCTCGAGGATGGCCACCAGGTCCCCGGCCACGGTGTAGATCCGGATCTTGGCCTGGGTCGGCAGGTTGATGAAGTGGACTTCGTGACCACCCGGGGTGTCCCAGACTTCGCTGGCCCGGAATGGATTGGGGACCACCGAGACCTTCTGCAGATCCTGCTTCGGTCCGACCGTGGGCTCGACGGGGCCGGTCACGTTGCGCGCCTTGTGGTTGAGATTGGGACACGAGGAGCGCTGAATCTCGACGCAGGCGATCGCGTCGTTGAGATGCATGTCGAGGTAGTCGTTGCTCAGGATGTTCCGGCCCTCGTAAGTGATCGCGTACCAGGTGCGGAAGCCGTCGTGCGGGCCCGGTGGAGGCATCAGGACGATGATGGAGTCTCCGGGGGAATAGCACTGGCCCATGCTGTCACGCCGGCATCGCTTGAAGAACGCGCCGCTCGAGTCGGGATCCACGAACGTCGCCACCCGCTGGGGGAGCGGAGTGCTCAGGTCGATCCTCGGGAAGTGCCACATGGTCAGCGAGTCGGACGGGTTGACGCTGAAGCGGCGGATCAGCTCCATACGCGTGGTGTCGGGCGAATAGAACACGCGGTAGATGCGATACCCGCCGAAGTCGGGGCGAGACTCCATCATCGGATCGCGAAGCCAGCGGAGCGTCGTCGTCCGCGCACGGGCCTGGATGACGGAATCGGCGCCTTGAGGCCGGAATGCCCCCGGGTAGGCCCACAACGCGATATCCGGGTAGTGCTGGGTGGCAAGCTTGAGGTCGGCGTTGGTGACATCGAAATACGCGGCCACGACGTTGGTCTGATCGTTGATCTTGATGGACGTGAACTGACCGACGTCACCCTGGGTGTCCACGGCTTCCAAGGTCCATTGACCCGCGGTCCGGGAGGCGAACTTGAAGTCCCGGGTGGTGACGTCGTAATAGGTGATCCGCGGGTCGCCCGTCGCATCGCCTGGCCGGTAAGGAGAACGGCCGCGAGCCAACGCGAGCGACGTGTGCTGGCCGACGTCCGCCGCTCCGTCCACGACCTCGAGCGTCCAGATGGCGCCCGACCGACTCGCATACTTGAGATCACCGTTGGTGACGTCGTAGTAGCTGATCCGAGGCTCACCCAGGGAATCGAGAGCCAGCGAGGTGAACTGCCCGACGTCGCCGGTACCGTCCACGACTTCCGGCGTCCAGCCTCCGGCCGCCCCACGGGTGGCGAACTTCAGATCACCCGCGGTCGCGTCGTAATAGCTGACCCGGGCGTCCCCCTGCGCGGAGAGCACGAGCGAGACGTAGCGACCGACGTCGCCGGCGGCATCGATGGTCTCGAGCGCCCACGTCGTACCCGTGCGGATCGCGAACTTCAGATCGCCGTTGGTGGCGTCGTAGTAGGCCACTCGCGGATCGCCCTGGGCGTTGACCGCGATCGAGGTGAATCGGCCGACATCGCCTCCGCTGTCGATGGTCTCGCGGGACCAGACCCCACCCACCCGGGAAGCCACTTTGAGGTTGGCCGCGCCGTAGGTGTTGTCCCAGTAGCTGAGGAAGGGATCGCCCTGCGCGCTGAGTGCGAGTGACGTGAACTGGCCGACGTTTCCCCCGTCGTCCACGATCTCGATGCTCCAGCTGCCGGTGAGGCCCTGGGTCGCGAGCTTGAGGTCCTGCCGCGACGAGTCCCAGTAGCTGATGCGCGGCGTTCCCGCGCTGATCACCAGCGAGGCATACTGACCCACGTCCCCGGCCGACTCCACGAGCTGCTGGAACCAGGTGCCTGTGCCGACCGTGTCCCTGGCGACTCGGAGGTTCTGGGTGCTCGCATCCCAATACGCGATCCATGGATCGTCGAAGGCGTCGAGCTGCAGCGAGCTGAACTGCCCGACGTTGCCGGCGCCTTCGACTTGACTGAGGGTCCAGTAGGCGGTGTCCGGCTGGGGAGCCGGCCTGTCCTCCCGGAGCCAGCGGGCATAGCGCAAGTCCGCGTTGGTGACGTCGAAGTAGCTGATCCGAGCGTCGCCCAGGGCGTTCAGCGCGAGCGACGTGTACTGTCCCACCGTCGCGAGCGTGTCCGGAATGGTCTCGAGGGTCCATCCGCCTCCGCTCCGGACGGCGAGCTTGAGCCGCCCTCTCGTGCGGTCGAAGTAGCTGACATGCGGATTGCCGGAGCCGTCGAGCGCCAGGGACGAGAACTCGCCCACCGTTCCCGCCGGGTCGACGGTCTCGATCGACCAGGAGCCGCCCGACTTGCGAGCCAGCTTGAGATCGCCATTCGCGGCATCCCAGTAGGTGATGGCCGGGTTGCCGCCTCCATCGAGCGCGAGCGAGGTGTAGGATCCGACGTCCCCGCCGGCATCCACCGTCTCGATGGTCCACGCGCCTCCGGAACGGCTGGCGTACTTCAGATCGCCGAGCGACCGATCGTAGTAGCTGACCCGGGGTTCACCCGCGCCGTTCACCTCGATGGACGTGAAGAGCCCGACGTTCCCCACCGTGTCCACGGCTTCGAGGGACCACACTCCGGCGGTGCGAGCCGCAAGCTTGAGGTCCCCGTTGGTGGCGTCGTAATAGCTGATCCGGACGTCACCGGTCGGCATGGCTGCCAGGGAGGTGTGCAGGCCGAGCGCCCTGGTGGAGTCTGCGGTCTCCACGGTCCAAACGCCCCCACTGCGCGAAGCAAGATTCAGGTCCTGGCGGACGCCGCCCCAGTATCCGATCCGCGGTTCGCCCGCAGAGAGCGCGAGCGATGAGAACTGCCCCACGTTCCCGGAGGATTGGATGGTCTGTGTGACGAACTGCGTGGCGGCGAACGCCGAAGTCGTCCAGATGAGTGCGACGAGCACGACGATTCCTCGCCGGAGCATGTGGGGGCTTCGCTTCATCGTGGGCTCCAGGACACGGTCTGAACTCGTGGAATCGAAATCAGAGACGGTGCTCCCGTCCGGCCGGGCGGGGCTTACCGATCCGTACGCGCCGCGCGCCGGCCGTGTGGGCCGGCGCCTTGGCGAACGGGAGGCTGGCGGGCGCGCGTGAGCCGGTCATCGGCGGAGCGGCGCCGCGGCCGTTCTGGACTTCGCGATCGGAGTCGCCGTCGTGGTCCCTGCCGCGCTCACCGCACGGGCCGGGACCGGCCCGTTGAGCCCGCGCGCACCCGCCGGCGGGGGCGGGAACCCGAAGATCTCCTGCATCACGAAGTCGACCAGCTCGATCACCTGCCTGCGCTGGAAGTACCAGAGCGGGAAGCCGCTGAACACCATCTGGGGCGTCTGCCTCCCATGGTAATAGGTCATCACCGGCAGCTGCGCGGGCATCGAGCCCCCGATCGCGGCGTAGAGCGTATCGAGCGTCGACTCTTCACGGAAGACGTTGGGATCCTGATCCATGTCCTCCCAGATGAAGTTGGGGGGCGATGATTGCCCCGCGACGCGGCCGATGTACTCCGCCGGATAGCTGGATACGAGGTAGAACGAATTGCAGAACCTCTGCGACGGCGGCGGGTCCGACAAACACGTCCGAGGGCTCAGCACCGACATGCTGACGCGCGGGTTGTTCACCAGCCTGCCGTAGTTGGGCATGCCGAGGTCAGCGTCCATCCCGTGGCCCGACCAGTTCCGACCGATCGAGTAGGTCGAGCCCCACTCGGGAGGCGACCAGTCCGGAGTATTGATCAGCGCCTGGCGCGCGGGCGCGATGGCGACCGATGACTGCCAATGCGCGAAGTCGAACATGAAGCGCCCAGGAACCAGCTCGAGATCGATGTTGGTCCAGTCGTTCGGCGGCGTGTTACGCCGTCCCCAGTTGATCATGGTCGCGTACACCGCGCCTCCGCCGAACATCCACACCTTGCCCCCCTGCTTGAGGTAGGTCGAGATCGTCGACGGCTGCCCCGGCTGGCTCATGAAACGCAGTGAGGTGGTGGGGGCGAACAGCTCCAGGGGTGATCCCGTGTAGGTGGCGCCGGTGTCGTCGGTATACCAGATGACGACCTTGTAGCGTCCCAGACGGGCGAGCGGAACGATCCCCGAGAGGATCCCGCGCGTGGTCAGCGTGTCCTGGGGATCGAACGGATACCCGTTGAAGATCCCCGGCGTGCTGAGCGTTGGAGTGGGAGCCGGAAGACCATCAGGACTGCCGGGGTACCCCCTCCATGGATATCCGCCCCTGGCGAAGAAGAACGTGTCCAGCTCCGCGGACGTCGGCCAGGTGCCGCGCGGCGGCTCGTAGGTGTTCGTCGTCGGACTCTTCGCGTCGGGCGACAGACGCGTGTCATCGACGAACAGGAGTGGTTTGTCGAGCGTGGCCCGCACGACGGTGAACCGCACGATGCCGAGGCTTCGGAGGCCGTTGTTGTCCTCGGCTTCGATGAAGAAGAGGTGGTCGGGTGAAGGCTCGATGTCGAAAGGCCCCACGCAGGCGGTGATCGTGTTGAGGCTGTAGGCGCTCCAGTGGTACCAGTCCTTGAGCTCATCGGTTCTCGGCGTCTCGTCGGTCAGGTCCTGGAGGTCGAGCACCCAGCGATATCGGCGGATGTTCGCGCCCTCGGGTGGAATCGCGAACCAGTAGATGCAGAACTGCTGTCCCTCCGGGACCTCGACGTTCACGTAGCGGCTGGGGTCGTTGGCGTAGCCGCCGGTGTCGTAGCAGTAGTTGAAGAACTCGTTGCCCATGCAGATCTGGGGACCGAGCGTGCCGGCGTACGTGACCGCGAAGCGCAACACGTTCGACCCGCGCACGAAGTTCGGGTCGTAGGCGCCGGCTTCGTCGAATCCCGTCACGGCGAAGAGGTAGAGCTGGTCCGGAACCAGGTTGGTGTACTGGACCTCGGTGGTGTCCGCGCTGCTCGAGTCCCACACGGTGCAGGTCGGACACTTCTCGGATGGCCCGAACGTCGGCGCATACATCCAGCGCAGGAAGCGGGGCTCCGACCAGACGTGAGCGACGAAGTCCTCGATCTCCGGGAAGTCCGGGTTCTTCTTGCCGAACAGCCGGTAGCGGTACTTCACCGGCTTGGCCGTGAACTGGCCGTCCGGATCGATGCCGCGCCAGGCGATGCGCACCACCGGAGTGACGATGGGCGTGAATACGGAGTTGGGAGAAGGCGACTCGATGAACACCTGGGGGGCCACGGTGTACGAGAAGAACGTGCGCCACACGGGCGTCGAGAGGGCGCCCTTGTCGTCGACGGCGGCGATGGCGAAGGTGTGGAAGTCGGTGGCGTTGAGGTAGTCCGATGCCGCCGACTCCGGCGTCGTCGCGCGGAAGAAGATGATCTCCTCGTTCTTGTTCGTGGGAGACCAGATCGGCAGTCCTTGGTCGTTCTTGAGCGCGAGTTCGACGCTGTCCGGCCTCGGTGGGTCGACCGAGATGACGAAGTGATCCACGCGACCGTCCGGATCGTAGCCCACCCAGTTCATGCGGTAGGCATAGAAGTACGGATCCGAAGAGCTGGCCCGGATCGGCGCCTGGGTGAGGCGGACCTCCGGCGGCAGGTTGTCGCGGAAGACCGTGTCCACCGACTTCGAACACCCCGCGGCACCCAGGGCTGAAAGCCCCAGGACCACCTGGTACGTCAGGGTCCAGAGCTTGTTCTTCATGGCTTCGCTCCTACTGGGTGTAGCTCGTCTGAACCCGGTCGGCTCGTATCGAGAGAAGAGGATTGGGTGGACCCCGCCTTCGCGTAATAGATGGGGATCCGCAACGTCACGCACCGTCCCGTCCCCGGGACCTCTTCGCACTGCTCGCAATCGCACAGCTCGATCTCGAGCGTACAAGGCCCCCCGGCGAGGAAGGATGGCACGAGCAGAGTGATGTTCTGTTGATTCACGTAGGCGTGGTTGTCCACGAAGGTCAGGGGAGCGCCCTGGAGGTCCTGGCCGATGACCTTCAGTTTCGTCCGTAACATGATGTTGGGGCTCGGGCCGCCGGGCGGCGTGTTGCTTCCGGGCAGAAACGGGTCGGTGTCTCCGGCGATGATGCGCAGATCCCAGAGGAGCGAGGTGAAGGTATCGACGACCGCCGTGCGGGGCCGGAACAAGGGATGCCCGGTCTCGAAGTACGGCGGCTTATCGACGTAGAAGGCCATGACCAGAGGGCGGAGAGCCTGCTCTGCCGGAGTTGCCGTGCCGTTCTCGACCCGGGTCACGAGGTCGCGTCCATCCGTCACTCTTCGGTCACGATCTCCGTCGGCATCCTCCGCCTGCATGACGACGAAGGCCCGACCCGCCTGGAAGATCGGATGATAACCCGCGATCCGCTGAAGGTTGAATACATCGTTGGGGTCGTAGATCGGGTAGAGCCCGCTCAAGGCGGTACGGCTGGGCTGATTCCCGGGCGTCAGCGACATGGTCACGACCGACTTGAAGCCGATGGGTGAGCCGTTGGCGGGCCCGGGCACCAGAACCGGCCCGTCCTGGGCGATGAACTCCGGGAACTTGTAGTTCCCATCATCGTCCTTGTCCCGCATGATCGGATTCACCTTCACCGCGTATCTCGAATCCTTGTCGTAGCCGCCCCCATGGATCACCAGCCACGAGTTGAGGTGGACCGTGTCCCCCTCTTGCCGGACCCAGACCGTGTCCTTCCAGATCTCCAGGAACGTCCGCCGGCTCGTCCGAGATGCCGGGAGGATGAAGGTCGAGTCCTGGCTCATCAGACTGCCCTGGATCGGCCCCTGCAAATGGCCGCCGAAGAGCGTCGTGTAGCGCTCGCCGTTGGGCTTGCTGAAGAACGAGGGACTGTTGCGATCGGGCCCGGACCACCAGGTGTCCGGCGAGTAATTGAGCTGGAAGCGGCGCGTGCTGTCCCGTGTGCCGAACGCCTGATCGACCGCGCGCAGCACGAAGATCTTCCGGCCTGGCGCCGGGGGGATGGTGTCGCTGGGCGGGATTCCGTCGTTGTAGGTGACCTCGGTGACCTCGGGGCCGACCTCGATGAACCGGGGCTCATCGAGCTTGTAGCGAAAGCCCGTGACCACCGTCTGCGCGATCTGGACCTCGCCATGCCACTTGATGCGGATGGTCGAGCGTGCGGGACAGGTGTCTCGCGGCGTCGGATTCTGAATGTTGTCCACGTCGGTGACGTATACGGTGTCCGCTCTGGCGGTCACGCCGCCCCCCGGGCTGGGGATGTAGATGGTGCCGACGCAGCGGCACTCCTCGATCACCGGGATGGGCGGGAAGCGATCCTGCGAATTGAAGATGAACCGCGCGGGTGTGGGGTCGGGCTTTCCGAGGTTGTCCACCGAGTAGATGTAGAAGGCGTGCTGGCGGTCGGGGATGTCCTCGGCGACGTTGAAGATGAAGAAACTGTCGGTCTTGGTCGTGAAGTGGTAGTCCTGCGGCTTCGGACCCGGGAGCTGCGGAAGGAAGGGCTGACCGGGCAATGGCCTGGGAATCGTCTCCACGACGGCCCAATAGAATCCGGAAACCGCGCCGTCCCTGTCGGATCCCGCCCAATAGACATGGAAGCGGACCGGGATCGTTCCCGGGAACGGGAAACCGATGATCTCCCCGCGCTCATTCTTGACCGTGATGGTGTCCGACGGTGCCGCGGTGATCCAGGTTTCCGGGGCTTGGTTTCTGTCGATGTTCGGGGTCAGCGGACTCCTGCATCCGATTCCCACATATGCCAGCAATAGAAAAAGAACAACCCCGACACGCAAGCGCATCAGCGCCCTCCAAAGCCCAGTCTTGTAAAGGGAGTGCTCGAAGGCTATCCGGGCTACAGAGCTCCGTCAAGCCTCAAATGCCCCAATTGGCGGGGTTTGGAGAGGGCTGCGAGGCAGCAGGGTTGCCCTGAACCGCCGGGTTGCCCTGAACCACCGGGTTGCGTTTCGGACTCGCGTCGCCTCCGCATCCTGCTCCGGCGCGCCCCCCTCTCGACGGGCGACCGGGTTGCCCGAACCGCCTGGTTGCGGTGAAGGACCGTCCGCAGACGGCCGCAGCCAGGGATGGCGGAGGCCGGGCTCCAGCAACCGGGCGTTCAGGCCATCCTGTCGAGGCTTGGCAGACGCCATAAAACGCCGATGGGCGGGGATTGCTCCCCGCCCATCGAACGTTACTCGACTGAAGGTGCTTAGTTCGCCAGCACCGCCAGCTTCTTCTGGCTCGTCCAGGACGAAGTCTTGAGCTGGTAGAAGTACACACCGCTCTTGACCTTCGCGCCCGCGTCACTCGTCCCATCCCAGACCACCACGTGCTCGACACCGGCGGTGAAGTTGCGATCAGCCAACGTCTTCACCACACGACCGGTCACGTCGTAGATCTTGATGTTGACCTTGTCGGCCTTCGACAGCCCGAACGCGATTCGGGCCTGGCCGGAGTGCATCGGGTTGCTGGACTTCAGGTTCATGTACGACAGGAACGCGGAGCCATTGCCGTTCTCATTGCCATCGCCCACACCAACGGGCGCGCCCTGAGGTCCGCAGAACCCACCGGCCACGATCGTCAGAGCCTTGAAGATGTAGGCCCTGAGTCCCGCGTTGCTGACCGGCAGAATCGGAGCGCCGCTCGTCGCGCTGTAGGTAATGATGCCGCCGATACGCTGGATACGCGAGCCATCCAGATACGAGATGTGCTCACGGGCACCTGCGTTCGGGGCGTAGACCGACGCGACGTACGGGCCGGATGCACCCACGTTCTCGTGCAGGACCTGAGCCGCTGCGGTCGGAACCGCGGCGTTCACGTTCAGCACGTCGTTTTCGAGACCGCAGCCGTCGCTGAGGCCGAACTTCATGCCGGAGAGGCCGAAGCCAGCACCCGCGACGTCGAGGGCCGAACCAGACACCGGATCATAGTTCGCCACCTGCTTCGGGTTGCTCGAGAAGGTCCGGTAGACAGGGCTTCTGAGGCTGGCACCGAAGTACGCGCTCAGGAATCCCGCGCCGCCGGTCGGACCGCCCGGATTCGACAGGTCTTCGCAGAAGCCGGCGCCGATGACGAACACCGAGCGAGGCTTCGCGGTCCCCGTGGGGATCGCCGCGAAGTCGTTCAGCATTGCCATGTCGTCGTCGGTACGGTTCGGAATACGACCGAAGAAGCTGGTCGTGATCGAGCCCGTCAGGAAGACCATCGTCCGGTACCAGTTCCGCAGCATGTCGCCGGTGGGACCGGTACGGGCACCCTTGCCTGTGATGAGCTCGCCGGCAAGAGGCTGGAACGCGGAGCGATTCGAAAGCCAGGCGGCGCCCGTCGTCTGCGACTCGCCAGCGGTGGTGTTCCACAGATCCCAGTACGACCCCGGCTGTCCGCCGTTGTCGCGACGGGCGATCGAGTCGTCGCTGCCGATGCTGCCGTCGTCGGCGTTCAGGATGACGCCCTGATCGCCGCGAGCACGCCACCCGTTGTGGGCGCCGCGCTTGTTGGCATTGGTGAGACCGATCGAGTCCGCGACCGAGACGAAGAAGAACTCGTCGAAGGTGCGGTCATGAACGTCGTCCACCAGCATGCACGCCATGCCCACGCCACCCACGCCCCAGGCCGCATCCTTCCAGCGGTCCGGAAGCACGCTGAAGTGGTACCAGCGCGCCGCGTCGGCGAAAGCGTTGAACACGAAGTTCGTGTCAGGCAGGTAGTCCACCGGAGCCGAAGCGCCCGGCGAACGGCGGAAGAAGTACTGCACGTGGGCGCCAGGCGTCAGCAACCCATCCGGAATGATCTTGGTGTATTCGTACGTCCGGCCCGGCGGCAAGCCGTTCTCGGAAGGCGATACGCCCGAAGTGAGGTCAGACGTCCACAGCGGCGGATACGCCGAGAAGGACGTCGCGCCGCAGATCATGTTGCACGTCGCGGCAGACGACGTGCTGGCGCAGCCCGTGCCGCGGCCCAGCGAAGGATCCACCACGAAGCAGCGGTTCTTCGCCTGACCGAGGACCGTGTACTTGGGATCCAGCTCGTGGTAGTTCGACACCCACTGGCCAGCGTCGAGCACAGGGAGATTCGTTCCCAGGTTCAAGCACGGGAACAGGTTCGACTCGAGCGTGTCCATGCGGGCGCTGTTCCACTTGTTCGGATCCCAGTTGTTGCCGTTCAGATGACCAGGACCCGACACGCCGTTGCCGCCCGTTCCGAACGCGCCGTTGTTCGCCATGTAAGCCCCAAAGAACTTCTGGGTGGCGGTCAGCGCGCCGTTGCCAGGATCGGCCACGGTTGCCGCGGCCGTGCTGGTCGGGATGCGACGGATGCCGCTGTTCCGGTTACCGATCGTCACGTAGTTGCCGACACCCGGAAGGATGCGGAACACGAGGTCGACGCGGATATTGGGCACCACACCGGTCTGCACCCAGCACGAGTCGCCCTGGATCGAGGGCCTGGTGAGACCGATGTTCGCAACGTGAGCATTGAAGCCGCTCTTCACGTGCGCCGCACAGGTGTCGAAGTTCGTACTCGTGAAGTTCGTCGTGCTCGTCGCCGGGAAGGCGTCCGAGTACTTGTACCACGGTGACACCGCGAGTCCAGCCGGCGGCGGCACGTCGATCAGAGCGAAGCTCAGGTTGTCGACGTGGTTGCCGGTGAGAACGTTCGGCGACACCGGTGAGCACGTGTTCGCGTCGTGCGAGAAAGTGAAGCAGCGCGACAGGAACTGGAAGTAGACACGAATCGAGTCCGGAATGCCGTTGGCGTTGGTCGAAAGGATCAGACCACCGGTCTTCGGCGAGAAGGCCGTGGTGAGGCACGCGTTCACCGACTGGAAGAAGATCGTCAGCGCGTGGCGAGTCTCACCCCAGACCGTCAGACCGTTCCTCTGGCGGGCCGGATAGGCCTGCATACCGATCGAGAAGAAGTTGCCGTTCACGTTCCCGCGGAACCCTGGGCTGTGGTAGTCCCACGCCAGGATCCAGTCGGTCGCGTCGGCAATCTCAGAGTCGATACCCTGGCCGTTGTAGTCCCCCGGGCCATTCGACTTGAGATTGATGGTCGGCGAAGCCACCCAACGAGCGCGGTCCTGAGACGGACCACCGAACAGACCGCCTGGCTTCTCCTGGTTGTCGTGGTCGCCGCCGGTCAGCACGTTGCTGATCATGTTGCACTGCCGGTTGGCAGCGGAAGGATCAGCGAAGTTCGGCGTGCTGCACGGGTCGTTCCAAGGAGCCGCCTGGCTGCCGAGGCTCGGGTCGACGCTGTGCACGTGGGCGTAGATGCCCGGCGGCTTGCCCGTGGACTTCCAGGCGAGCGTCGCCGGCGTCCCCGTGCTGTTGTCGACGGAGTTGGCGTTCTCGAAATCACCGAAGTCGACGAGGTTGCCGCCGCCCTGGGTGATGTTGACGTTGTCGATGATGGCCGCGCCGCGGGTGCCCGACGTGAAGCCGGCGGCTGCGCCGTAGTCTTCGTCGTCGTTGCCGCGGTTGGTCTTGACGCGGAACACGACACGCACCGTGCTCCCCGCCGCGCCGGCGCCGATCGCCGTGAGCTGCGCGTTCGTGATGTTCACGTTCGCGTGCGCCGGGGTGATCGTGCCGTCCGCCGCCATGGTGCCGGTCACGCCGGCCACGGAGGCGATCTGGATCATCTGGGTCAGGCCGCCGGAGTTGTCCAGACGGAGGACCTCGGAGAACCAGCGACGCTGCGGGTCATAGACCGGAGCGATCGAAAGGTCCGCGAACCGGCAGTTGGCATCGTCCACCGGACGACCGATGTACACCATGAAGGAGTCCACCGGACCGCCTTGCGTCGCTTCCGCGTCGGTCGCGCTGATGAAGTTGCCGTCGTTGGCCGCGACGGTCTTCGTCGGGTCCTTGTAGAAGTAGCCGATGCGCTGCTGGGCCGTTCCACCACGGACGCGCGACATGGCGGTCGCGTAGTCGAACTGCACGTTCACCGTACCGGTGTTCGGCAGGACGATGTCCTGGTAGAGCATCTGGTCCCACTGCGAACCGTAACCGGGGAAGTTCTGGTCGGTTCCCGTGATGGACTGGGAGCCTTGCTGGAAGTACGAATTATTCCCGCGGTACGAGACGATCGTCTGGTTGAAGGCATTTCCGGTGATCGGGTCGACGTGGGTCATGTCGCCCTGGCCACGGAGACCGCACCAGGCCGATGCACCACCGCCGATCGGCTTCCATTCGACGTCCGGACCAGGAACCACGGCGCCCGTGTCCGCCAGGCCGGGAATGTTGTTGCCGACGTCCCGGTGCCAGTAACCCGTCACACCGAAGGTCCGCTTGGGCGAACCCTGGTTGATGACGTAGTTACCGAAGTTGCCGTAGTCGAGGCCATAGAACGGACGAACTCTGTCGTTCACGTTCACGGCATCGCCGCTCTGGAACGGGCGGGCGAGAGGCCACCAGCCCATGAGTGAATCGTCCTCAGCGGGCCGGGCCGGGAAGCTCCCCTGCGCCGGAGTCGCCGCACCGAAGTGATCGAAGTCCCAGACGCCGTTGTAGTGCGTTCCGGGTCCGATGCCGGGGCGGTAATCGCCGCGGCCGACGCGATAGGGTCCGTAGCCACCGGTTTGGATCGAGGCATTTCCAAGAACGTTTCCGTTCTTGTCGCGGGGACGCCACGTGGCGTCACCAATGTGGCCGATCCAGACCGTGTCCGGGTCGTTGACGTCGCTCGTGCGCAGCCGGCTGGCCTTGGAGACGAACTGCCGGTATTCCGGCATGCCGTTCGTCATCTCCTCGATGTCCGCAAGGACATCGGCCGCCGGCAGAGCGAACATCAGGACGCCGAGCAGTGCAAAAATCAACTGATACGGCTTCCTCATTTTGGACTTCCTCCACCCTCGCATCGGGGACATACGAGGTCTTCCGAGAAACCGCATGGCGTCGGATGACGCCACAAGGCACGTGTTGCGGTACCGCTGCGAGAATGCCTCGGGCCTTGTGTGCGAATCCTCCTTTCCGCTACCGGCGCAGCCGTTGGCAGAAGGCGACGCGGCAGAGCCCAACTTGCGTGATGTCTTTCCAATGTGGCGCCACAGATCGAAGCCGCTGCCAGCTTCGAACCGACAGCACCGCGGAACTGGAGGTGCTCTACAGGGGATACTTCAGGGGTGCACCAGATGCCCTAGTGGCTGACAATCTAGGGACTTCTGCCTCAGGTGTCAATGGGTTTTTAAGTCAATATGGGCACTTACGGGCTGTTTTCTCGAATTGAGATCGACGACTCGACCACCAAGGGACACCAACCAGTCGCAGTCCTGGGTCGCGATCAGCACCGGCCGAGATGCGGCGCGTCTGGCAATGAGACTACCGAGCAAGGCCTTGCGAGCGGGGTCCAGGCCGGCTGATGGCTCGTCCAGAGCGTAGAGGCAAGCGGGAGCGATCAGGGCCGACACGACCTCGAGCAATCTCTTCTCACCCGTCGACAGCGACCAGGTTCGCCGCGCCGACCATGACTCCAGGTCGATCCCCAGACCCTCGAGCGCCTTACCGGCGAGATCGACCGCCTCGGGGCGTGGAACCCCTCTCGCCACTGCCGCATAGACCACTTCGGACTCCGGGCTCTCCTCGAAGATCTGAAGCTCCGGATATTGAAGGGTGGTGATGGGTGGCGGATCGGTCGTAATCGACCATTTCGCTTCCACTTGAGGGATTGGCGAATGGCCGGACACGGCGCCGAGGATGACGCTCTTCCCGATCCCGTTTCGTCCGATGATTCCGGTGACTCCTCGCGCTGGAACGCTGATCTCGATCGCATGACTGATCGAGACCCGGGGTGCGTTCGAGGCTGGCTCCGGGGTGGGGCTCACCCGGATCCGGACGCTCTCGGCTCCGGCGGCGGGGGCCGGAGCGACTGGGGGCCGACCTGGAGGCGAAGGGCCCACCTCGATCGTACGGGTCGCCCGGTCCAGCTCCTCTTCGAGCTGGGTGACCCAGACCACCGCCATCCCCTCCGACGTCCTCCGGGCCACCTCGTCCAGGACTCGCCGCCTCGTCTCGGCATCGAGATGCGCGGTGGGCTCGTCGGCCAGGAGCAGCCGTGGCTCCGTGACCAGCGCGGCCCCGATGAGCACCCGCTGCTGCCACCCGGCGGAGAGCTTCGTGGGATCGGTCTCCAGCTCTTCATCGAGCCCGAGCCGTTCGGCCCAGCGCCGGACCCGGACGCTCACCTCGTCGCCAGCGACTCCCAGATTTCGGAGGCCAAAGGCCATCTCGTCGAAGACGGTGTGCTGGAGGATCTGGGTGCTCGGATCCTGGAGCACGATCCCCATGTCCGGGCGGAGGCCCCCCGGCTGACCGTCGAGGGACCTTCCCTCGAAAGTGATCTCCCCCTGGGTCGGCCATAATCCCGCGAGCCCCAGCAGCAGGCTGCTCTTGCCTCCGCCATTCCCCCCGGTGACGGCCACCCACTCACCGGCGGACACCGACAGGGAGAGGTTCTCGACCACGGGGCGCCTTGACCCAGGAGGGATCACGCTCAGTTCCCGGGCAACGAGAAGGCTCATTCCCGGCGGGAGCGCTCCCCCTCCTGCCACGCGCGAAGCGCCGCATCCGCCACCTCTCGCAGGGGACGACCCGCCTTCTCGGCCGCCGCCCGCACCGACTCGAATTCCGGCGCGGCGCGAGGGCCCTGCCCCGGGACGTCGGCGACCTTCACCGCGACCCGGCCGAATGGGGTGTCGACCTCGAGCGCGCGGCGCGCGAGCTCCAGTCGCTCGTCGAATCGGAAGCGGACGCCGAGCGAGCTGGTCTCGGTGAGGATCTGCCGGGCCAGCGCGTGCGCGCTCGCCGGCTCGGCGACGACCACCAGCCACACCCCGGGCCGCCCCTTCTTCATGGTGGTCGGGATCACCATCGCGTCGAGCGCGCCGTGCTCGAGCAGCCTCGGCACGAGCGCGGCGATGAACTGCGGGTTCTCGTCGTCGAGGGCGGTCTCGAGGACCGCCACTCGGCGCAGTCCGAGGCCGTTGGGCGCCTCGGCCTCACCGAGAAGGATGCGGAGCACGTTGGGCTGCTCCTTGAGGTCGCGTTGCCCCGCCCCGACGCCGATGCGATCGAGCCGGAAGCCGGGTGGAGGCTGCCAGTGCCGGACCAGCGTGGTGATCAGCGCGGCCCCGGTCGGCGTCACCAGCTCGGCCTCGATGTCGGGCATCTCGACCGGGGCGCCGCGCAGCAGGATCGCAGTCGCCGGAGCGGGGACCGGGATCAGTCCGTGCTCCGAGCGCACCGCTCCACGGCCGAGCCGGAGCGGCGACGCGTACACCTCGTCCACGCCGAGCGCCTTCAGCCCTTCGATCGCTCCGACGACGTCGATCAGCGCGTCCACCGCCCCGACCTCGTGGAAGTGAACCTTCTCGATCGTCTCGCCGTGGACCTCGGCCTCGGCTTCCGCGAGCCGGGTGAAGACTTCGACCGCCCGCTGGCGAACCCCGAGGTCGAGGTCGGCGGCGCCGAGCAGATCGCGGATGTGACGCAGGTGCCGGTGCGGCTGCTTTCCTTCGGCCCGGACCTGGACCTGGGTGGCGACGAAGGGTCCGCGCCTGGTCTCGGAGACCGTGATGCTCGCGCCGTCGAGCCGCATGCGCGCGGGCAGTGCTCTCAGCTGGTCGGCGCTCCAGCCCGCGGAGACCAAGGCGGCGAGCGTCATGTCCCCGCTGATCCCCGAGAAGCAGTCGAAGTAGGCGATCTTCACCGGCGCCCCCGGCCGCGGTTGATGAGGTGGGCTGCGTATCCGGCGCCGAAGCCGTTGTCCACGTTCACCACGGTGACCCCGGCCGCGCACGAATTGAGCATGGCGAGCAGCGGCGCCAGGCCGTCGAAGTGCGCACCGTAGCCGACGCTCGTGGGCACGGCGATCACGGGACGATCGGTGAGCCCCCCGACCACGCTCGGCAATGCTCCTTCAAGTCCCGCGACCACCACCAGCACTCGCGCACCGCGCAGCGCCCGGCGATGGGCCAGCAGCCGGTGGAGGCCCGCGACGCCGACGTCGGCGACCAGCTCGGCGCGGCTTCCCATGGCGCGCGCGGTGAGCAGGGCTTCCTCGGCGACCGGAAGATCCGCGGTGCCGGCGCACACCACGAGCACGCGGCCGACCGGGCGCGGCGGCCTCTTGCCATTGGGGACCACGACCACGCGGGCGCGCTCCGAGACTCGCGCGCGGGGAAACGCCGCCGACAACGCCGAACGGCCTTCCGCATCCACGCGGGTCGCGAGCACGACCGGATTGCGGCGCGAGAGCCGCGACACGATCGCGACCAGATCGTCCGGCCGCTTGCCCTGCCCGAAGACCACCTCCGGGAATCCCGCCCGCAGTCCGCGCTGATGGTCCACGGTCGCGGCGGCCAGCCGCTCGAGCGGCGCCTGGGCGATCTCGCGCGCGGCGTCGGCCGGCGTGATGGTTCCACGGCGCACGCGGCGCAGCAGGGACTCGAGCTCAGCCGGCCGCACGGAGCGACCCCAGATCGGGCGCGGTCTCTCCCGCGAACGCCGCGAGCCCTTCCTGCTCCAGCGTCTCCAGATAGACGGTGAGGAGCGCCGCGAGATCTTCGGCGTTCCGCGTCTGGTTCACCTGCTCGCGGACCTTGTGGCTGTGCGGAAGCCCTCGGACGTACCACGCCACGTGCTTGCGCATCTCCTTGGCCGCGACCAGTTCGCCGACGTCCGCGACCAGCAGCTCGAGGTGGCGGATGCCGGCCTCGAGCCGCTCCGCCGCGGTCGGGAGCGGGAGGATCTCGCCGCGCTCGTGGCGCGCGCGCACCCGGCGAAAGACCCAGGGGTCTCCGAAGGCGGCGCGGCCGAGCATCACCAGGTCGCAGCCCGTGGTTTCGAGCATGCGCTCCCCGTCCTCGGGTGTGCGCACGTCGCCGTTTCCGATCACCGGGATGCCGACCGCCTGCTTGGCGGCGGCGATCATCTCCCAGTGCGCCGCGCCTTCGAACTTCTCGGCCCGCGTGCGCGCGTGGATCGCCACGGCCTTGGCACCGCTCTGCTCGAGCGTCTTCGACACCTCCACCACGTTCTGCGAATTGCCATCCCATCCGAGCCGGATCTTCGCGGTGACCGGGACGCGGCTCACCTCCGCCATGCGCGCGACGATCGACGACAGCCGGGGCAGGTCGTTGAGCAGCGCGGCGCCCGCGCAGCGGTTGACCACCTTGCGGACCGGACACCCCATGTTGATGTCGATCAGATCGGGGCGCGCGGCCTCGGGAAGGTCACAGAGGATGCGCGTGGCCTCGGCCATCACGCCAGGGTCCGCACCAAAGAGCTGGATGCCCACCGGCCGCTCATGGGGCTCGAAGCGACAATAGTCGAGCGTCGCCTGGTTGTTGCGCGCCAGTCCGTCGGCGGACACCATCTCGGTGTAGACCGCCGAAGCACCCTGCTCCCGCGCCAGCTGGCGGAACGGTGAATCACTCACGCCGGCGAGCGGAGCCAGAACGAACGGCGAGTCGAATTCGATCTCTCCGATCGCGCGTGAGGTCCGGGTCATGCCGCCTCGGCTCGGGCGAGCGAGCGGAAATCGACAAAGGGGCTCGCCAGGACCCCCGCGCTCCGGCACCAGTCCCACAGCGAGGCCCGCGCGAACACCTGGTCGGCGGCGCGCGCCCCGCAGCGATCCGAGAGTCCATCGCCCACGAACACCACGCGGAAGCCGCGGGCGCGGTGCTCGCGAACGTACTGCGCCTTGCAGTTGCCGCAGCGCGTGCAGCCCGGATCGGCCCAGGGGAACTCCGGGATCATCGTCCGGCCCTCGAAGCGGGCATGGTTGGCGCGCCACGGCACATCCGAGAGCCCTGCGCGGGTGAGCTGATCGGCGACGTAGAAGTCGTACCCCTCGCTCGCCACCATGACCACGTCGCCGCGCTCGTGCACGGCGCGCACGAAACCGGCGAATCCCGGATCGATCCCATGTCCGCGCGAGAACTCCAGGGCCTCGTCGGCGCTCACGTCCATGCACCGGCACTCGATCTCGGTGAGCTCGCGGTGACCGATCTCGTCCGCCTTCCAGCGCGCGAGCGCGGCCGCGGCCTCTTTCCGGTCGGGGCGCGCGAAACGAAGGAACAGCGCGGCGCCGATGTCCGAAGGCGCGACGGTGCCGTCGAAGTCACAGAGATAAGCCGTGCGCATGGAGGTCAGCGGGTCGTCGAGCCGCTTCCCGACGACGCGGCGACCCGGAAGACCTCGCGGGCCGTGCGGGCTCGCGTCAGGATGTCGAGCGCCTGCTCGAACACCGGATCGCCTTCGAGCGCCACCTTCGCCGCGGCCGGATCGCCCGAGAGACGGCGCGCCAGCTCGCGATGGATCGAGCGCTCGAGCACGGGCCGCTCCGCCTGGATCTCGGCCGGGGTCGCGGGCACCTTCTCGGCCTCGAGGAAGGCGAGGAACGCCTTCCACTGCGCCTCGTTCGGCGCGGCGAGCTTGGCTCCGGGGTGCTGGTTGGTCCAGCGGTTCGCGAAACGGAACGAGAGGGAGCGGCTCTCCACCCGGCGCGTCAGCGGTGGCAGCGAGTCCGCCACCACCACCACGTCGGGAACGATGCCGCCACCGCCAAGGACCTTCCTGCCGGACGCCGTCTGATAGGCGCGCCGCGGGGCGGTATCCGCCGGCGAAGGCTGCGGCTCCAGGGCGTCCTCCTCATCGTTCTCGACTTCCAGCGAGGGACGCGAGGCCTGCGCCTTGTGGATCGAGCGTCCCGAAGGCGTGTAGTACTTGGCCGTCGTGAGCTTGAGCGCGGCGTTCTTGCCGCGCAGCGGGAACACGCTCTGCACCGAGCCCTTGCCGAAGGTGGTCTGCCCCACCACCAGCGCGCGATCCAGATCCTGAAGCGCGCCCGCCACGATCTCGGAGGCCGAGGCGCTTCCTTGATCCACCAGCACCACCATCGGCCAGTCGAGCTGGGGGCGGCGCTCGGAGGAGTAGTAGCGATTGTCCTGTCCCTTCGCGCGCCCGCGTGTGAACACCACCAGCGTATTGGGCTTCACGAGCTGTTCGACCACGTCCACCGCCTGATCCAGGAGTCCGCCGGGATTGGCGCGCAGATCGAGCACCAGCCGCGTGGCGCCCTGCAGCCGCAGGCGCTCCATCGCCGTCCGCATCTCCGCTCCCGAGTTCTCCGAGAAGTTCGCGAGCCGCAGATATCCGGTGTGATCCTCGGCCATGAACGAGTAGGGAACGCTCTTGGTGACGATGACCTGGCGCTGGATCGTGTACTCCTGCGCGTCCTCCTCGCCTTCGCGACGCACGGCGATCTTCACCGATGTGCCGGCCGGGCCGCGCAGGCGCGTCGCCACCTCGTCGACGGTGAGCCCCGCGCTGGAGGCGCCGTCGATCTTCACGATCACATCGCCGGGCCGCAGCCCGAGCGTCCATGCGGGACTTCCTTCGATCGGAGAGATCACCGTCGGATAGTTGTCACGCACGCTGACCACGATGCCAATCCCCCCGAAGCTGCCGTGGGTCGTGGCCTTGAGGTTGTCCCAGGACGACTCGTCGAGGTACTGCGAGTAGGGATCGAGGTCGTGGAGCATGCCCTTGATCGCGCCGTCGACCAGGACCTCGGGCTCGACCGTGTCGACGTAGGACTGCTCGACCTTCTGCAGGACCTCGATGAACCCGTCGACGTTGGCGTAGAGGTCCGAGGGGCCGGTGGCGCTGCTGCGCCCGACCCACCAGCCCACGGCGAACAGCGCGGCCAGCAGTCCGGCCAGGGCAAAATGTCGACGGATCAAGCATCCTCCTGGCGGCCGGGAATGGAAGCGAGGACCCCGACTATATCACGGGTTTTTCGGCCGGTTCACCGGGGCGCCGCAGGCGTTCCTCGATCATCGACCAGCAGCGGGACTCGATCGTGTCCGCGGGCAAGGAGGCATCCAGGATCACGAACCGCTCCGGAGCGCCGCGCGCGATCTCGAGGAACCCCTCCCGCACCCGGCGGTGGAAGTCGAGCGGCTCGCGGTCGATGCGATTGGACGCTCCGGCCGCGGCGCGACGCTGGATCCCATGGGTGGGGTCGATGTCGAAGAGCAGGGTGATGTCGGGGGCCCGGCCCCGTGTGGCCGCCGCGTTCCAGGAGCGCAGCAGCTCGAGATCGAGCCCGCGGCCATATCCCTGGTATGCGAGCGTGGAGTCGGCGTGGCGATCGCACAGCACGGTGCCGCCGGCGGCAAGCGCGGGGGCGATCACGCGGGCAAAGAGGTCGGCGCGCGCGGCCTCGATGAGCCCGGCTTCGGCGACGGGCTCGAGTGGCTCCTGGCGGTCGAGCAACAGCGCGCGCACGGCCTCGGCGAGGGGCGTGCCGCCCGGCTCGCGCGTGATCACCGGTTCGATTCCGCGCGCCCGCAGGCGCGCGGCGATGCGGACGAGCTGCGTGGACTTGCCCGAACCCTCGCCGCCTTCGAACGTGATGAATTGCCCAGCCATCAGCCGCTCAGCGCGAGCGGACCGCCTTGCGGCGCTTGCGCCTCTTGGCCGAGCCGCGCGAGCGCCGCTCGTCCGGACCGGCGGCGGGGTGGCCGTTCACCGAGGGCCCGGTCGAGCCGGCCTTCATCGGGCTCTCGCGCTTCACGGTCGGGGGCTTGTCGCGCAACAGGCGCTCGGTCCCGACCGGATCGGCGATGAAGCGCTCGGTCATCTCGAGCGCGCGATCGTCGGGGATCTGCACCGGCGGTGACTTCTTGAAGTAGCTCGACGGGGCGATCAGCGCTCCCTCGAGCCCATGGTCGAGGCCGATCTTGGCGCAGCGCACCGCGTCGATCACCACGCCGGCGGAGTTGGGCGAGTCCCACACCTCGAGCTTCATCTCGAGATTGAGCGGCACGTCTCCGAAGGTCGTCCCCTCCATCCGGATGTGGCACCACTTGCGGTCCTTGAGCCACGGGATGTAGTCGCTCGGCCCGACGTGCACGTCATCTTCGGCCATGCCGTAGGGAATGATGCTGGTGACCGCGCTGGTCTTGGAGATCTTCTTGGACTCGAGGCGTTCGCGCTCCAGCATGTTGAGGAAGTCGGTGTTGCCGCCGAAGTTGATCTGGTAGGTGCGGTCGATGCGCACGCCGCGATCCACGAAGAGCCGCGACAGCACCCGGTGCGTGATGGTGGCGCCGACCTGCGACTTGATGTCGTCACCGATCACAGGGAGCCCGCGCTTCTCGAAGCGCTGCTGCCAGTACTTCTCACGGGCGATGAACACGGGAATGCAATTGACGAAGGCGCAGCCCGCCTCGAGCACCTGCTCGACGTACCACTTCGTGGCCTCTTCCGAGCCCACCGGCAGGTAGTTCACCACCACGTCGGTCTTGGTCTCGCGGAGCAGGCGGACGATGTCGACCGTCGATCCGGGCGCCTTCTGGATGATCTTCGACAGGTACTTGCCCAGCCCGTCGTGCGTCATCCCGCGCTGCACGGTGATTCCGGAGCGCGGCGTCTTGGCGAACACGAAGGTGTTGTTCGGCCAGGTGACGATCGCCTCGGAAAGATCCTTGCCGACTTTGTTCTTGTCGATGTCGATGGCGGCGACGATCTCCACGTCGCGGATGTGGTAGCCGCCCAGATTGACGTGCATCAGGCCGGGAATGCGATCGCCTTCCTTGGCATTGCGGTAGTAATGGAGACCCTGGACGAACGACGAGGCGCAGTTCCCGACGCCGATGATCGCCACACGCACCTTGCCTTTGGCCTTCGCCATGCCTTCCGACCTCCTCATGAATCGAGACCCGCTCCGCGGGTGTTCTTCCAGATATAGACCACGCGCTGAATTGCGGTGGCGAACGATAGCAGCGCGAGCAGGATCAGCGCCGCCGACATCACCCGTCCGATCCCGAAGGCGCCGGCCACGATCAGCAGCACCATGCGCTCGGGGCGTTCGAACCAGCCAACCCGGCATTCGAGGCCGAGCCCCTCGGCGCGCGCCCGGGTGTAGGACACCATGAACGACCCCAGCATGGCCAGCACCGCGGTGAGCGACACCACGGCCCAGGTGCGAGGCTCGAGGCCCCGGGTGATCTCGGCCACGGCCTGAGAGGGGTCCATGGCCAGCTCGGTCAGGTGGACGAGATAGAAGCCGGAAATGCCCGCCAGCACGATGCCGTCCGAGAGCCGGTCGAGCGTGGAGTCGAGGAAAGCGCCGAAGCGCGAGCGGCGCCCCGAGCGCCGGGCCAGCTCCCCGTCCAGGATGTCGCACAGTCCGGAAACCGCCACCATCACGGCGCCGAAGCGGAAGTAGCCCTCGAAGAAGGCGAGGGCGGCCACCAGGCTCGCCAGCAGGCCCATGACCGTCATGCCATCCGCGCCCACACCGATACGCGCCAGCAAGCCGGTGAGCGGCTCGAGCGCCAGGTGGACGAGCTGCTTGAGCCGCTCCTTCAAAGGCGGCGCTTCGTCGGCGGCGACCGGGGTTCCGGGTCCCTGCGGGCCAGGAGTCACTCGGTGTCCTGTTCTCGCTCGCCGTGGCGGCCCCGTCCCGACAGCACCAGCACCATTTCACCGCGCCGCTTCTCGGACGTGAGCCGCGCCCGCACCTCGGTCGCCGCGCCGCGGATCACTTCCTCGAAGGTCTTCGTCAGCTCGCGGGCCAGCGCGATCATCCGGTCGCCCCAGATCGACTCGAGATCTTCGAGGGTCTTGTCGATGCGATGCGGCGCTTCGAACGCCACGACCGTCTCACGCCGGGTCGCGAGCTCTTCGAGGCGCCGCCTCCGCGCGCCCGGCTTGACCGGCAGGAACCCGGCGAACGTGAACGCGTCGGTCGGCAGTCCGCTGACCTGCAGCGCGGTGATCACGGCGCTCGCGCCGGGAACGCTCCGCACCTCGATGCCCGACTCGATCGCTGCGCGCACCAGCCGGTAGCCCGGATCGGCCACGCCGGGAGACCCGGCGTCGGTCACCACCGCGACCGAGTCGCCCGCCGTGAGGCGCTCGATCAGCGCGGGCACCCGGCGCTGCTCGTTGTGCTCGAACAGGCTCACGACCGGCGCCGACAGCCCAAAGTGGTCGAGCAGCCGGCGCGTTCGCCGCGTATCCTCGGCGGCCACGGCCTGCACCTCGCCCAGGGTGCGCAGCGCGCGCTGCGTGATGTCCTCGAGGTTTCCGATCGGCGTGGCCACCAGGTAGAGAATCCCCTCACCCGGGGCAGGATGGACGCGTGGGGCCGAAGCCTCCTGAGTCCGCGCGGGTGGTGCGGTTCGACGGCGTAAAGGACGGCGGAAGCTAGCACGCACCCTGGGCTCCGTCCACCGTCACGCCCGCGACGGGGCGAGCGCTTCCTCGACCACCGCCTGAAGCGCATCGGCGGCGCGCGCGATGCCCGTGTCGTCGACGTCCAGGTGCGTGGTCAGCCGCAGGCGGCGCTTGCCGTAGGGAAGCGTCTGGATGCCCCGCCGTTCGAGTCGCTCGTAGACGCTCGTGAGGTCGAGGGCCGGATGCTCGAAATCCACGAAGACGATGTTGGTCTCGGGCTCGCTCACCCGGATGCCGGGCAATGACGCGATGAGCGCAGCCAGGTCGCGCGCCCGGCGATGGTCGTCGGCCAGCCGGTCGAGGTGATGGTCGAGCGCATGGAGACAGGCCGCCGCGAGAATGCCCACCTGACGCATGCCCCCTCCCCAGCGCTTGCGCACCCGCCGTGCCTTGCGGATGGCGCCGGCCTCGCCGACGAGGATCGATCCGACCGGCGCGCCGAGCCCTTTGGAGAAGCACATCATCACGCTATCCGCCGTCGCGGCCCACTCGCGCATCGGGATCCCGGTGGCGACGCTGGCGTTCCACAGCCGGGCCCCGTCGAGGTGCACGCGGACACCCCGCTCGCGCGCCGCGGCCGCGAGGGCGCGCAGCGCCTCGAGCGGAACCACGGCGCCGCCGTGGCGGTTGTGGGTGTTCTCGGCGCACACCAGCGCGAGTCGCGCGACGTGATCGTCGCGATGGTCCTCGATCGCCGCGTCGAGCATCTCGGGCGTGATCGCGCCGCGCTTCGTGTCGGCGAGGCTCGCGAGGCAACCGCTGTTGGCGGCGAGCCCGCCCTGCTCGTAGTGGAAGATGTGGGACTCGCGCTCGATCAGGACCTGATCGCCGGGCTCGGTGTGCACCGCGATGCCGAGCTGATTGCCCATCGTGCCGCTCGGCACGAACACGGCGGCTTCCTTGCCGGTGAGATCCGCCACCCGCCGCTCGAGCTCGAGCACCGTGGGATCGTCGCCGATCACGTCGTCGCCGACGATCGCCTCCGCGATCGCGCGCCGCATCGCGGGCGTCGGCCGGGTGACGGTGTCGCTGCGCAGGTCCACCGTGGGATTCAAGGGACACACTCCATGGAATGTCGTCGCGCGGGCGCAGTGTAAGGGACAAGAGCCGTCGATGGTTCGCGGCTCGGGCGTCCAGTCTGACACAATCCTGACAAAACCACGGTGCAATCCGCGAAGTATCGGCTCACTCGCGCTGGCCTGAAACGCGGCGATTCCAGGAGCCGCGCGGCGCATCTCAAGGCGCGTCAGACCGAGCCGGCCCGTGGCGCGCCGGTCCTAGAGGAGGCTTCACCGATGTTCTACGACCCCACCTTCTTCCTGCTGATCCCGGCGATGATCTTCGCGTTCTGGGCGCAGTGGAAGGTCCAGTCCACCTACCAGCGTTTCTCCAAAGTCCAGGCGAGCAACGGCCGGACGGGCCGCGAGATCGCGCTCGGGATCATGGCGCGCAACGGCGTCACGGACGTGGCGGTCGAGGAAGTCGGGGGCATCCTGAGCGACCATTACGACCCGCGCGTCAAGAAGGTGCGGCTCTCCTCGCACAACTATCGCGACTCTTCGATCGCCTCGATCGCGGTCGCGGCGCACGAAGTCGGTCACGTGCTGCAGCACGCCCAGGGTTATGCCCCGCTCCAGTTCCGCACCCTGCTGGCCCCGGTCGCGGGTTTCGGCAGCATGCTGGCGTTTCCGCTGTTCCTGGTCGGGCTGTTCTTCAACATTCCCGGGATCTCGGGCACGTTGATGGACATCGGCATCTTCCTGTTCACCGGCGCGGTGCTGTTCTCTCTGGTGACCCTGCCGGTGGAGTTCGACGCCAGCAAGCGTGCGCTGGCGCAGCTCACCTCCTCGGGATCGGTGATGCCCGAAGAGATCGGCCAGGCGAAGAAGGTCCTCGATGCGGCGGCCCTCACCTATGTGGCGGCGGCCGGCATGGCGGCGATCCAGCTTCTGCGGCTGATCATGCTGAGGAACAGCCGGGACTAGTCAGGGAAGGCGCGCTAGGCGCTCGCGCAGCAGGTGATCGAAGTCGAGCTCGAGGGCTTCAGCCCTGCGAGACCATGTCCTTCAACTCTTTCGACACCTTGAACACCGGCACTTTGCGGGGCGGGACGGGAACGGCTTCGCCGGTGCGCGGGTTACGAGCGATTCGTGACTTGCGATCCTTCACTCGGAAAGTCCCGAACCCACGAATCTCGATGTGGTGGCCATTGGAAAGGGCGCGGGCGACGGCGTTCAGAAACGAGTCGACGGTCTCGGCGACGTCCTTCTTGGTGAGACCGGTCCGCTCCGCAATCTGATCCACAATGTCGGCTTTGGTCATCTCCACCTCCTGCCGGGACTTGTGGGCCCCACGGGGGCTCAGGTCCAAGCGACCATTCGCAGGCTAACAATCCACTGAAAAACCTGTCAATCAGTTTTTGGACAAGGCGTTGCGCGATTCTGGCCCTCTCCTCAGCCCGGCGCCTCTCCGAGGGCTCGCCGGCGGGCCTCCTCGATCGGGTGGCGAGCCGACGCATCGACCATCTCCTTCAGACGGACGCTGCCCCGGGCCTGCTCGCTCTGCCACTCCCGAGCGAAGGCTCCGGAGCGGATCTCGTCGAGGATCGCCGCCATCTGCTCGCGGGATTCCGGACCGATCACCCGCGATCCCCGGGTGAGATCGCCGAACAGCGCGGTGCCGCTGATGCCCCGGCGCATGCCGGCGACGCCGCGCTCGTGGAGCAGATCGGCCAGGTACTTGAGCTGGTGAACACATTCGAGATACGCGATCTCGGGCGCGTAGCCACGCGCCGTCAGTGTTTCGAAGGCCGCGGTCACCAGCGCATTCATGCCGCCGCACAACACCACCTGCTCGCCGAAGAGATCCACCTCGGTCTCTTCGGCGACCGTGGTCCGCCACAGTCGCGCGCGCGCGGAGCCGATGCCGGCGGCGTACGACTCGGCGGTCTCCCAGGCTTTGCCGCTGGCGTCCTGGGCGACCGCGAGGTACGCCGGCAGACCGGAGCCCGCGACGAATCGCTCGCGCAGCATTCGGCCGGGTCCAGTGGGCGAGACCAGCACGACGTCCGCCTCCGCGGGCAGATCGAGCGCGCCGTAGAGGAGGTTGAAGCCATGCGCGAAGACGATGGTGACCGGTCGCGCGCGGCTCACCGCGAGCTCGGGCCACAGCCCCGGCACTTCCTGATCGGGGAGCATCACCGCCACCACGGCGGCGATCTCGGCGGCCTCGCGCAGCGCGAGAACCTGGAAACCCGCCGCGAGCGCACGCGTGGCGCCTTCGCCCGGGCGCGCCCCCACGATCACGTCGCAGCCCGAATCCCTGAGATTCAGCGCCTGGGCTTCGCCTTGATTGCCGAAGCCCAGGATCGCGACGCGACCGCGCGGCGCCTCTGCGGTCACATTCCGGCCCGGACTACTTGCCCGAAGCGGTCTTGGTGTCGGCCGCGGCCCAGTCGGACTTGCGGGTCAGCGCGCCGTCGCTGAAGGCGAGCGCGCGCTTCTTGCCCCAGTAGAACCAGGTCTCGTACTTCTTGCCGTCCGTTTCCCACAGATAGATCGCCTCGGGGACTCCGTCGACGGCCAGGGTCTTCGCGGCCTCGGTCCCCTGCCTGGCGCTCTTGGCCTGAGCCGCCACGTCCGTCACCGGCTTGCCGTCGCGCATCGCGAGGAACACCACCAGCTCGTCGGTGCCCTTCGTGGCGTTGCCGCAGCGCGTGTAGGTCGTCCCGAGCTGGCGGTGGAAATTCGGATCCTGCGCCTTCAGCTCGACGGCCTTGTGCGCATGAGAGATCGCGTCGGAGCAGCGCTTGAGCTCGGCCAGCACCAGGCCCCAGGCCGAATGCACGTCAGGGTCGTTGGGGCGAATCTGCGCGGTCTTGGCCCACAACGGCTCCGCCTTGTCCCACATCTGCGCGTTCTGATAGCTGAGCGCCGCGTTGAAGCTCAGGTCCGCATCGGTGGGCTTGATCTCGAAAGCCTTGGCGTAGTGCGCGCCGCCGGCGGCGAACTCCGCCTTCTGCGCATCGGCCTTGAGCGCCTGCGCGCGATTGAACCGGATGTCGCCCATGGCGCTGTGCACATCGGAGTTCTTGGGATCCGACTTGGCGATCCCCTCGTAGCACGCGAGCGCCTCGTCGTACTTCTTGGAGTTGCCGAGCAAGGCGCAGTTGTTCATGGTCACACCCTTGAGCATCTCTGTCATCGCCGTGTCGCCGGGAGCGGCCTTCAGTCCTTCGCGCAGCGCCTGCTCGGCGCGCGTGTAATCACAGGTGGTCGCGTACACCTTGGCGATGGTCCGCATGGTCTGCGCGTCACCCGGCTTCAAGGCCAGCGCCTTGTTCAGGCTGGCGATCGCGAGCTGGTAGTTCTTCTCGGCGTCGGCCCGCGTCGACTTCTCGGCGTCGCTCGCCTCCTTGCAGAAGTCCGGATACATCGCCTGAGCATCGTTGATCTTGGAGATTCCGTTGTTGTAGTTCTGCACCCAGAAGGCCTGGCGGTTGTTGACCCACTGTTCGGCCTTCTTGACGTCACCCTTCTTCTTCAATCCCTGGACGGCGGTCTCGAAGGCGGCGCCCGCCTTGGCCATGCTGTCGACCTCGGCATAGGCCCATCCCAGGTAGCCGGCGCCCTCGAAGTCCGCGGGATCCTCCTTCGAGCACAGCTCGAGCTGCTGGACCGCCTTGTTGATCTCGCGCTTGTAGTCCTCGAGGTTGCCCTTGTCCTTGTCCTTCATCGCCTGCGTCACGTACTGGATGCCACCGGCGCAGTGCGGGTTGCGCGCGTCCGCGGCCCCGGCGAGCAGCGTCCCGATCAGTGCGGCGAGAACGCCGCCACGCGCAATCGTGCTCAGCTTCACGTTTCTCCTCCTTAGGTGAGGCGATTCCCGTTCACCGTGAGCCCGAACTGGCACCCCAGGAACGCGGCCGCCTTACGGCACGCCAGCATCCGGCTCATGAAGATCTCGAAATACTCCATGACCTGCGAGATGGCGGTGTCGATCGTCAATTCCAGCGTCACGACCTTCTTGCCCTCGTCCACGTTGAGGAAGCTCTTCTCGACGGCATAGTTCACGCGATCGTGGATGTCGAAGCGGATGAAGTCCGGATTGCGCACCCGCGTGCGATGGACGTCGCTCTTGTCGGCCAGGATCAAAGCCGCGGCCACCGCGCTCACCGGATCGCCGTCGGACTCGTGGTGATTGCCGATCGCGCCCATGATCTTGGCGATCTCCGGGTCGGACATCCCCATCGGGACCAGGATCTGCATGGCCATCACCGCCCCGATCTGGGCGTGGTACTCGCGATTCACCCCGTTCCCGATGTCATGCATGTAGCCGGCGATCGCAGCCAGCTCCGACTCGCGCTCGGGATGGCCCAGGCGCTTGAGGATGTTGAACGCGATGTGCGCCACCAGCCCCACGTGCCGCTCGCCGTGCTCGGTGTAGCCGATCTTCGCCAGGCAGTCGTCCGCATGGCGGACATAGACCCGGATCCGGGAATCGTCCTGAACCCGGTCGAAGGTGATCGGAGCGTCCCCATCGGTCGAAGGGACGGCCGGTCCGGCGGCTGGAATGGTGGTGGGGCTGGGGGTCTCGGGCGTCATGAACGCAGGGACTAGAGCGGAAAGAGTGCCAGGGCCTCAGGGGCCACGGGTCGTGGAAAGCGCTCGAATCTTGTCCGCTAAGATGAGGCGCGTCAAGCCGGAGCGGCCCGGGCGACCGAGCCGCCGTTTCCGGGCCGTGGTCGTTCCGCCACGTGCTGTCGCGGCCCTTCCGCTAGGCCGGCCTCACAGGATCTCGACCGGATCCACGTCGACCTGCACCCTCACGGCGCCTGGCCGCGCCCGCGTCTCCGCCCAGTCGAGCCCCGCGGCGGCGCAGGCTCTCACGGCCGCCCCCTCGCCCTTCAGCAGGACGTGCCAGCGATGCCTTCCGCGCAGGCGAGCGAACGCATGGGGCGAAGGTCCGAGCACTTCGACGCGCCGCGAATCGGCGGTGGGACGCAGCGCCGTGGCGCACGCCTCCGCGGCGTCCTCGACCTGCGACTCGTCGGGGCCGTCGAGCAGCAGCGTGGCCAGGCGGCGAAACGGCGGATAGCCCGCCTCGCGGCGTTCGGAAAGCTCGCCGCGGACGAAACGCTCGGTGTCTCCGGTCGTCGCGGCGACGATGGCGGGATGCTCGGGCGAGCATGTCTGCACCAGCACCTCGCCGGGATCGCGCCCGCGTCCCGCGCGACCCGCCACCTGGGTGACCAGCTGAAGGGTGCGCTCCGCGGCGCGGAAGTCGGGAAGGTGCAGCGCGACGTCGGCGTCGAGCACGCCGACCAGCGTGACGCGTGGGAAGTCGAACCCCTTGGCCACCATCTGGGTGCCGACCAGCACGTCCGCTTCGCCGCGCGCGAAAGCCGACAGGATGGCCTCGGGCCGCTCGCGATCGCGGGCCACGTCGGTGTCGAGGCGCAGCACGCGGGCCGATGGAAATGCGCGCGCCAGCTCGCGCTCCGCGCGCTGGGTGCCCGAGCCGGAGAAGCGCAACAGCTTGCCCCCGCAGCTCGGACACTCGCCGCGCGCGGGCTCGTGATGGTCGCAATAGTGGCAGCGCCAGGAGCGTGGAACGAGATGGAGCGTGAGCGCGATGTCGCAGTGGGGACAACTCGGAACGAAGCCGCACGCGCGGCACTGGGTGTGATGCGAGTGACCGCGGCGATTGAGGAACAGGATCGCCTGCTCGCCGCGCCCGAGACGCTCGGCCAGCGCGTGACGGAGCGGCGCCGACATCGTCGAGGCCACGTCCTCGCGACGGGAATCGACCACGTTCACCTTGGGCAGCGCGCGTCCGTCCACGCGGTGCTTGAGCGAGAGCAGCCTGTACTTCCCGCGCGAGGCGTTGGCCAGGGATTCGAGCGAAGGCGTCGCCGATCCGAGCACCACGGGGATGCCGAGCATCTGTGCGCGGCGCACCGCCGCGTCGCGGCCGTGATAGCGAGGCGGAGCGCCTTGCTTGTAGGCAGGCTCGTGCTCCTCGTCGATCACGATCAGCCGCGGCGCCGGCAGCGGAGCGAACACCGCGGAGCGCGCCCCCACGACGACGTCGAGCGCGCCGCGCCGCGCCAGCTCCCAGTTGCGCCGGCGCTCGGCCACCGAAAGGTACGAGTGCAGCACGCCGACGCGCGTGCCGAAGCGGCGCCGGAACTCGCGCACGAGCTGCGACGACAGCGCCACCTCGGGAACCAGCACCAGAGTCTGTCCTCCCGACTCCCGGGCGGCCGCGGCGCCGCGCAGATAGACCTCGGTCTTGCCGCTGGCGGTCACTCCATGAAGGAGCAGCGGAGCGAAACCGCCGGAGCTGGCCGCCTGCTCGACGGCCTTGGTCGCGGCGCGCTGCTCGGCGGTCAGCGTGAAGCGATCGGGCAACGGCGCAGCCAGCACGCGGTCCTCGACCGCGGCGCGGCGCGCCCGGCTCTTCGCCAGACCTTCCCCGCCTCCGGGGAGTGCTCTGGACAGCACTTCACCCCACGGGGTGAGGTAGTAGTCGGCGATCCAGCGCGTGAAGGCGAGCAGATGAGGGTCGAACATGGCGGGGGGAAATGCCGCCGCCACTTGGAGCACGTGGTCACGCGGGTTCTCGCCGGTCAGTGAGACCACGATGCCGCGCCGGGCGCGGCCGCGGAAGGGCACCTGGACCTGGACCCCGGGGCGGACTTCCGCGGCGAGCGAATCGGGCACGTGGTAGGCGAAGGTCTGCCGCAGCGGAAGGGCCAGCGCCACCTGGGCGAAGGACATGGCCGCAATGTAGCGCAGGCCGCGAGCGGGTGAGGCGTAGCCGCAGGCAACCTTTCAGCCGTACGCTCCGTCCAAGCTCGTGAACTGGATCCGATTCGTCTGCCCTCTCAGGAGTCTGCCATGAACCGCCGAGTCCTCCTTCTGGCTCTGGGCTTCGCCCTTCTTCCTTCCACGTCGGTCGCGGGTCGCGCCGGCGACTGGACCATCGAGCGCGGCAAGTCGGCCGATGTCGTCCATTTCACGATGCGGTACACGGACGGCATGTCGCGCCACTGGCAGGGGGGTGACGACGTGCCGCTCCGCACCCTCCAGGGTTTCGATCCTCGCTGGCTCGAGACCTCGACGTCCGACGTCCGTTTCTCGCTGATTCGCGACGCGGGCACGTTCCAGCTCGAAGGCCGGACCTCGAGCGGCAAGGGCCGCGGCGAGTGGACCTTCGAGCCCGATCCCACGTTCGACGATCAGCTGGTGCGCCGCGGTTACGAGCGCCCCACCGAGTCGCAGCAGTTCTCGCTCGCGTTCATGGACATCGGCCTGGCCTTCGTCGACGAGTTGAAGTCGCAGGGTTACCGGAGGCCGGAGACGCGCACCCTGGTCACGATGGCCAACCACGGAGTCGACCTCGGGTATCTGCGCGGGATGAACAAGCTCGGCTACCGGGTCCAGGATCCCGAGCTGCTGATCCGGATGCGCGACCACGGCGTGGATCCCGATTACATCGCTGGACTCGCGAAGCTCGGTTACCGCGACCTCGATCCCGAGAAGCTCGTCCATGCGCGCGACCATGGCGTCGATGCCGATTTCATCGAGGCCTTCGGCTCGCAGCTCAAGGGCCTCTCCCTGTCCGAGCTGGTCCGGCTTCGCGATCACGGCGTGGATGCCGAATTCGCCGCCGGCTTTCGCGAGCTCGGCTATCGGGACCTCGACCCCGAAGAGCTGGTGACGCTCAGAGACCACGGCGTCGATCCGGAATACGCTCGCTCGATGGCCGAAGCGGGATTCCCCAACTTGGCGTGGCAGGACTTGCGCCGCGCTCGCGACCATGGGGTCGACGCGCACTACGTGCGCAAGGTCCGTGCGCGCATCAAGGGCACGCTCAGCATCGACGATGTCATCGAGTTCCGGGACCGCGGCCTGAAGCTCTAGAGGGGCGGGGAACCCCCGGGGCGGACGACACGGCCTCATCGAGACGCACGCCGGCTGGCCTGCCTCGCGAAGCGCCGTGATGAGCTTCGGAGGCTAGGCCTGCATGCGCTGCGGGTTGGTCTGGCCCAGGATCGAGTTGATCCGCTCGACCAGCTTGCGGGGGCTGAAGGGCTTGGTGATGTAGTCGTCGGCTCCGACCTCGAAGCCGATCTTCTGATCCACGTTGCGTCCCTTCGCCGACAGGAGGATCACGGGAATGTCTCGTGTCTCCTTCTCGGCCTTGAGAATCTTGCAGGTCTCGTAACCGTCCAGCTTCGGCATCATGATGTCGAGCACGATGAGGTCCGGCTTCTCGGCACGCGCCTGCTCGATCGCCTGTTCCCCGTCCAGCGCGGTGACGACCTCGTAGCCCTCCATCCCCAGGCTGAAATCGAGGATGTGCACGATGTAGATCTCGTCGTCGACGACCAGGATCTTCCCCTTCGCCATCCGAATCACCTCCCTGCTTCGGCCGCGTTGTGACTGACCGGGCCGCGCTGAGTCCATGCACCGCGAGCAACCGCCCGCACGAGCGCATCGACCACGTCTGGGTCGAACTGGCGATCACGCAGTCCGATGAGGACCGCGATCGCGGCATCGATGGGCTCTGGCTCGCGATGCGGCCGGCCCGTGACCAGGCTCTCGAAGGCATCCACGGCGGCGAGCACGCGCGCGCCCACCGGGATCGCCGTGCCCCTCAGTCCGCGCGGGTATCCGGTGCCATCCCACCATTCGTGGTGCGACATCACCACCTCGCGCACGTCCTGCAGCGTCTCCAGCAGCTCGACGCCCGGAGCACCCATGGTCGCGAGGTGCTCGAGCACCCGATCGCCCAGCTCCACGTGGCGCTCGATCTCGTGCTTCTGCGCGGGCGTGAGCGGGTCGTGACCGTCGAGGATCTCGGGATCGATCATCGTCATGCCGAGATCGTGGAGCGTGGCGGCGAACGCCACGGCCGAAGCTTCCGCCGCGTTCAGCCCGAGCTCGAGGGCGACCGCTCGCGCCAGCGCGATCCGTCCCGGCGCGCGCCGGCGGCTCTGGCGCACGTGATCCACCACGGTGCGCAGCGCCTGCTTCGTGGTCGCGACTTCGGCCTGGCGCGCGTCGGTGGCGAGCGCCTTGCGCCACGCGTGCGCGATCGTCTCGGCCAGCTCGAGCAGCAGATGACAGTCTTCGATCTGGAACGGGTTTCCGGTATCGGGCTCGGTGACGTTGAGCACGCCCAGCAGCTCGCCGCCGGCTTCGATCGGCACCGAGAGGAACGTTCCGGTCTGGTAGCTCGAGCGCCCCGAGCCCCGCACGTTCGTGTCCTCGCTTCCCGAGGTGCACACCGGTCGGCGCTGCTCCACGACCCAGCCCGCCACTCCGGCGCCGCGGCGCACGCGGGCTTCGCGCACCACCTGGACGTCCAGGCCGATCGCCGCCTGGATGACCAGGCTCTGATCCGGCTCCACCGACATGAACGAGACCGTGGCGGCATCCATGACTTCGGCCACCATCTCCACGCCGAGCCGCAGCACGTCGCGAGCCGATTCCGATAGACCGGAGTCGGGACGCAGGACGACGCGCGGCCCGCGCTGTCGCGGGAGCTGTACGGTGAAACACGAGCCTTCGCCCGGCGTGCTGCGCGCGCTGATCCGCCCGCCGTGCCACTCGGCGATCGACCTGCATGTCGCGAGTCCGAGACCGCTCCTTCCAGGACGACGCGAATGTCCCCCGCCCGCGGATTCGAAGCGGTCGAAGAGCGGCCCGATGGCTTCCTCCGGGATGCCGGCGCCTGTGTCCTCGACCTCGAGCCTGACCATGTCCGAGCGGCCTCCCGTCCTCAGCGTCACCCGCCCGCCCGAGGGAGTGAACTTCACCGCATTGCTTCCCAGATGAAGGACCAGCTGCCTCAGCTGGTCCTGGTCCGCTTCCAGGACGGTATCGGCAAGTCCTCTCACCACCTTGAGTTCCACGTTTCTGGGCTCGGCGGCCTGGCGCAGAATTCCGGCCACTTCCTCGACCAGATCGCCGAGGTCGGTGGGCTCGCGGCGGGCGCGGTGCTCCACGGAGTCGAACCGCTCGAGGTCGAGCACCGACTCGGTCAGGCGAGTGAGCCGCTGCGCCTCCTCGTCGACCACATGGAGGAGCTCCTCGAGCTTGCCCGGGGCCAGCGATTCGGCGTCCGCGGAGCGCAGCGTGTCGGTGTAAGCGCGGATCGCGGTGAGCGGCGAGCGCAGCTCGTGGGACAGCGTGGCGACGAACCGGCTCTTCAGCTCGTCCATTTCCTTCATGCGCATGTCCGCCGCCTCGAGCTCACGGGTGCGGAGCGCGATCTGCCGGTTGAGCCGCGCGTTCTCGATCGCGACCACCGCGTGTGTGGCGAACACTTCGAGCAGCTCGATGGTTTCCTTCGAAGGCACCAGGCGGTCGGCCGGGTCGTCGACCGAGAAGTAGCCGATCATCTCGCCGCGTCCGTCGACCAGCGGCACCAGCAGCACGTCCTCCGCGTGCCACTCCCACGGCTCGCGGCTTCCGAGGTCGGGGACGTAGCCTGGCGGCAGCAAGCGGTTGAAGGGGTCCTTGTGGCCGATGAAGTACGAGTGGCTGACCTTGAAGTCCGGACGGAGCCACGACAGCACGTCATCCAGCTCGATCTCCTCCCGTTCGAGGGCGGACTGAGCGACGGCTCCGAGTCCGGCGAACGCCACCGCGCGGAAGCGCTCGTCGCGGGCGTCGCGCAGGCGGACCAGCACGATGCGGAACTCGAGGATGTCCTGGATCGTGCTCGCGATGCGGTCGAGCAATGTCTCGAGCTCGCGTTCGGCGTTGATCTCGCTCAGCGCCTGCAGGATCTCCTGCAGCCGCGCGGCGCGCTCCTGGTTCTCGTGGAGCTGGGTGAAATAGAGGCGGCTCAGGCGCTCCTTGATGCGCTCGAGCTCCTGGACGCGGCGCGCGAGGGGATGATCCTCCGTTCCCTCTCCGCCACCGTCCTTCCTCAGGTGGTCGATCTCGCGGCGCGCGCGCAGCAGATCGGTCTGGAGCTTGAGCTCCAGCGCGGAAGGGCCCTTGCGCCGACGCGAGCTCATGCGGCCGCCTTCTGGCCGCCCTGGATTCGGGCGAAAGCTTCGACGACCTCGGGATCGAACTGCCGGCCGGCCTCGCGGCGCAGCTCGGCCATCGCTTCGTCGGGCCGGCGCGCCGCGCGATAAGGCCGGCCCGAGGTCATGCTCTCCCAGGCGTCGATCACCGCCAGGATGCGCGCGCCGAGCGGAATCTGCTGGCCCTGCAGGCGCCGCGGATAGCCGGTGCCGTCCCAGCGCTCGTGGTGAGAAAGGATCAGCTCGCGGGTGGAGCCCAGATATTCGAGCGGCCGGATCATCTCGACGCCGGCTTCGGGGTGCTGCATGAGCGCATGGCGCTCGTCGTCGTCGAGCGGGGAGGCATGCGCCAGCCGGTCGCGCAGCGGCGCCATGCCGAGATCGCGAATCGCCGCCACGTAACCCACCGCGTCCACGTCGGACGTTCCCATGTCGAGCGCCCGGGCGACGGCGCGGGCCATGCCGACCGCGTCGCGGCCGCCGAGCAGACCGTCGTGCTTGAGTCGCGTGATGCTGCGAATGGCCTCGGTCGCTTCCTCGACCACGCGGCCGATGTCGGGGTAGGCGTAGGCGCGCTCGACCGCGCTGCCGATCCGCTCCACCAGCGCGCCGAGCAGCGCCAGGTCGTTGTCGTCGAACGCGGTGCGTGACGTCTTGTTGTTGACGTTCACCACGCCCAGCACTTCACCTTCGACCTGGATCGGAATGGAGAGCAGCGACTTGGTGTTGTACTGGGGATGGTTGAGGCGGCGGAAGCGCCGGTCGGTCTCGATGTTGTCGACCAGGATTGGCCGGCCCCAGGCCGCCACCGATCCCGCCACGCCGGAGCGCATGCCGATGCGGCGCCGGTCGAGCTTGCCGCTGTCGAGCCCGCGCGAGGCGACGATGAACAGGTCGCCGCGCTCGGGATCGACCATCATCAGCGACACGATCTCGGCATCCATCGTGGCCGCCACCATCTCCACCGTGGCTTCGAACAGCTCGCGCAGGTCCTTCCGGCCCACGAGCAGGCGCGCGATGCGCCGCGCGCGCGCGGACGCCATCTGCTGCCGCGGCATGGTGAGGCAGAATTGGGTGCCGCCTTCGGGCGGGGACTCCGCCCACAGACGGCCGCCGTGGAGCTCGGTGATGCCGCGCGCGATCGCCAGCCCGAGTCCGGTTCCGTCGACCGGCTGCTCGCCCTCCCGCTGGCCGCGGAAGAACCGCTCGAAGACGCGCGGGAGATCGGCGGCCGGGATGCCCGGCCCGTCGTCCTGGACCATCGCCGACCAATTCTCGCCGTCGACGCGAGCGTGCAGGCGCACGTGGCCGCCGACGGGAGCGAACTTGATGGCGTTGGAGATCAGGTTGACGAACAGACGCCGCAGAAGGTCAGGGTCGGCCTGCACCTCGATCCCGGCGTCGGCCGACACCTGGAGCTCGACCTGGCGCAGCGCGGCCACGGGCTGGAGGCTCTCGACCACGTCGCGCGTCAGTCCACTCAGATCGGTGCGCGCCACCCGCAGCGGCTTCTGACCGGCCTCGAGCCGCGAGAGATCGAGGATGTCGGTCACCAGGCGCGAGAGCCGGTCGCACTCCTCGTTGATGATGCCCAGGAATCGCTCACGCGGGGTGTGCGGATTCGACAGCGTGTCGATGAGCGTCTCGGTGTAGGCCTTGATCGCCGTGAGCGGGGTGCGGATCTCGTGGGCGACGAGCGACATCAGGCTCGCCGAGGACTCCTCGTCCGAGTGCACGCGCCGCTCCATCTCCGACCGCCGCCCGCGCTCCTCCTCCACCAGCCGATGGAGCTCCGCGCGCTCGAGCGTGAGCGCGAGCGCATCGGCCAGGGCCTGGGCGAGCTGACGGTCGCGCTGCGAGAACCCGCGGCGCCCCTTGAAACCGAGCAGCAGGCAGCCGAGCAGAGCGCCCGAGGCGACCAGCGGCAGAGCCGCCAGCGAGCCGGGAGACTCGTTCCACAACAGCGTCTCCCGGCTCGCGCCAACGGCGCCTTCGTCGAACCAGGCCCGCTCGTGGCGCACCACCCACTCGACCGGACCGCCCTCCTCGGCGAGATAGGGAGTCTCGACCCCGGCGGGGTCGAGCAGGCGCATGGCGCCGCTGCGCCGATCGAGACGCAGCAGCCGATAATCGGTGGCGTCCAGCGCGCGGCCGGCGCAGCCCGCGGCGATGGTGCACGCCGTGCCGACGTCGGCGGTGCTGCGCAGAGCCAGCATCGCCTGAGCGAGCTGCTCGATGCCGTGCGCGTCCGGTTGATGCCCTGTTCTGGCGTCCATGCGCTCAGACCTCGTCAGGCCACGTCCTGCCGGGCGCCATCGTCTCCGGAATCACGCGCGCGCCGCTCGCCGACCACCACGCTGCCCGGGATGCCCTTGCCGTGCGCCTTCAGCTCCTGCGCGATGTCGCCGAGCTCGGCACGGTGGGTGACGGGAATGCGCTCGGTGTTGACGAGAGCGATCGTGATGCTCATCAGCGGAAAGCGCTCGATCACGTGACGCCGGTTGGCGACCTCCACGAAGCCGCGGGCACGGTCGACCTCGTGATAGAACGACCCGACCGTGGCGTCGAAGTCCTGGACGATGTCCTCGGCCAGCGCCTCGGCGCGCACCGGCTTGGTGAGCACCACGAAGTCGTCTCCACCGATATGCCCCACGAAATCTTCGGAGCCGCCGTGACGCTGCGCCTGGTCGACGAGGATGCGGGCGACGGTGCGAATGGCGTCGTCGCCCCGCGCGTACCCGTAGTGGTCGTTGAACGACTTGAAGTAATCGATGTCGATCACGAGCAGGGCGAAGGGGGTCCCGGTTTCGAGGCGGTGACGCAGCTCTTCCTCGATCGACAGGTTGCCGGGCAGGCCGGTCAGCGGGCTGGCGGCGCGTTGCTGCTGGCTCCAGGCGAGAGCGTTCCGCACCCGGGCCTTGAGCTCGCGGTAGTCCCACGGCTTGACGATGTAATCGTTCGCCCCGTCGTCGAAGCCGTGCAGCCGGTCTTCGAGCTCGGCCTTGGCGGTCAGCATGATGATGGGGATGTGCCGGGTGAGGAACGATTTGCGCAGCTCGCGCACCACCTGGAAGCCGTCGACGTGGGGCATCATCACGTCGAGCAGCAGGAGGTCGGGCATGACTTCCCGGGCTCGCTCGATCGCCTGCTGGCCGTCCTCGGCTTCCACCACGTCGTAGCCGGCCGTCGTGAGCTGGAAGCGCAGGACCTCGCGCAAGTTCATCTCGTCCTCGGCGATCAGGATCTTGGGTTTGGTCACGGTGTCGAGAGGGTTTGACGTGAGAGAGCACGGCGGGTGACGACCCGCCGCCGGATGAGCGGATTCCGATCCACCGGGGTTATCGGCGGGAGGGGCTTGCGGCTTCAGGACTTCGAAGCGGGGCGAGGACCTGGACCGCCGGGTCGCCTGAAGCGGCCGGTCGCGGTGAAGGACCGTCCGCAGACGGCCGCAGCCATGGATGGGGGAGGCGGTCTAGACGATGCTCTCCGTGAGGCCGGTCTCCTCCAGGGACGCCACCACCTCGAGCCCCTCTTCGGACACCGGGCCGGCGTCCAGAGACCACGCGCCCACGAGCGCCACCATGGCGGCGTTATCGGCGCAGAGCCGGGGGCTCGGGATCCGCAACGCCACCCCCGCAGCCTCGCATTCCGCGGCGAGACGCGCTCGCAGCGCGCGATTGCACGCCACGCCCCCACCCAGGGTGAGCGAGCGGGCAGAGGTCGCGCGGACCGCCCGCATGGCCTTTCCCACCAAGGTGTCGACCACCGCCGCCTGGAACGAGGCGCACAGGTCGGCGACGCGAGCCCGGTCGTACGGAGGCTCGCCCAGCGACTCCGCCTCGAGCGCGACCGCGGTCTTGAGACCCGAGAACGAGAATTCGAAGTCGTTGCGATCGAGCATCGGCCGTGGGAAGTCGAAGCGCCCGGGATCGCCTTCGGCCGCCAGCGAGTCCACGTGCGGCCCGCCCGGGAACGGAAGGCCGAGCCGCTTCGCCACCTTGTCATAGGCCTCACCCACCGCGTCGTCGCGCGTGCTCCCCAGCCAGCGATAGCGCCCGAACCCGCGCATCTCCACCAGCTCCGTGTGACCTCCGGAGACCACCAGCGCAATCGCCGGCAACGGAGCCTCGCCGTGCTCCAGCGATGCCGCGTGGAGGTGCGCCTCGATGTGGTTGACGCCGACGACCGGGATGCCGAGCGCGTAGCCGTAGGCCTTGGCGAAGGCAACGCCCACGACCAGCGAGCCCACCAGTCCCGGTGCGCGCGTCACCGCCACGGCCGTCAGGTCGGCCGGCTCGAGCTCCGCTTCCGCGAGCGCTCGCGCCGTGAGCTGCGGGAGCAGCTCGAGGTGGGCGCGTGCCGCCAGCTCGGGGACCACGCCGCCATAGAGGCGATGGAGGTCCTGCGAGGCGATGAGATGCGCGCGCAGACGCCGGCCTTGCTCGAGCACGGCGACCGAGGTGTCGTCACACGAGGTCTCGATCGAAAGGACGAGATCCGATGCGCTCACCCGGCTTCTCCCGCCAGCGTCTCTTCGAGCCAAGCCATGTAGCGCGGCGCGCCCGCGGCGATCCGCACCGCGACGCATTCCGGTGTGTCGTAGCCGTGCAGCTCGTGGAGCCGCGACATCAGCGCCACCCAGTCCTGCTTGCGGGTCTTGAGCAGGACGACGACCTCGCGCTCGTCCTTGACCTCGCCCTTCCAGCGATAGATCGAGCGTGCGGAAGGAAGCAGGTTGGCGCAGGCCGCGAGCCGCTCCTCGACCAGGACGCGAGCCACGCGGGCGGCGTCCTCTTCGGAGGCGAATGTGGTGAAGACGATCAATGCTTCGGTCATGGGAACACTCGGGGCCGGCGCTCTGGGGCGATGCGGCCGGCGAGTGTAGCATCCCGCCATGAACCGATGTTCGGCGTGGGGCGTGGCCGCGCTCGTCGCGATCACGGCACTCGGCGCCGCTTCGGCGGGCTCCGGGCGCTCGCTCGCGAGGCTGCCGGGCTACGGTCCGATGTTCGGCTACGGGCCGCGTCCCATTCCCGCGATCGTCTTCGTGTCGCGCAACCCCGTTCCCGGAAATCCGAGGCTCGTCCCCGGGCTCGGCCCCATCGGCCGGACGGTCGCGCCCGGCGGCCGTCTGATGGTGCGCGAAGCCAATGGAAAGATCCGCGAGCTGTTGCCGGAAGGGGCGCTGTTCGACGTCGCCGATCCCGCCGTCTCGTTCGATGGCCGACGGGTCGCCTTTGCCGGACTGCGCCAGGGCGACCGCGGCTGGCGCATCTATCAGATCGGCATCGACGGCCAGGGGCTCCGCGCGCTGACCCGCACCGAGCCTGGTCTCGAGCGACCCTCGCGCTTCGAGCGGTACGACGACTTCGATCCGTGCTGGATCGGCGAGCGCAGCATCTGCTTCGCCAGCACCCGGTATCCGCTCATGGCTCAGTACTCCCAGGTGCCGGTGAGCAATCTCTACGTGCTCGATCTCCCACGCAAGGGGAGCGCGCTCGGGGTTCCGCGCCGCATCACGTCCGAGCGAAACGGCGCCGAGGAGCCCACGCTCGATCCGCAGCGCGGGGAGATCGTGTTCGCGCGCTGGTGGTTCAACCGCTTCCAGGCCGGGCCCGCCGGGCTCGCGAGCATCGCGACCGAAGCGCTGCCGCGCGACAGCGTCAATCTGTGGGAAGCCGTCGCGATCGGGGTCGACGGACTCCGCCTCGCCTTTGGCGGACTCGGGTCACGCCGGGCGACCATGGCGTACCAGCCGGCGTTCCTTGCGGACCAGACGCCGGTCGGCGTCTACGCGCTCAATCTCGGCTTGTGGCCGAGCTCCGGGCCACTCGGCCTCCAGCGCTTTCCAGGCCGCGTCGGACATGCCGAGCGCCTGGCGGGGGCGGCGATCGCCGACTCCGCGCGCCATTCGTACGGCGACGCGGTCGGCCTCGCGGCGCCTTCGGCTTGCTCGCCCGCGGGGCTGCCGGATGGCCGTGTGGTATTCGCCTACAGCCCGGGAGCGCGTGGTGATTTCGGAATCTACGTGGTCGACGACGAAGGACTCTTCGCGCCCTGGGTGCTGGTGGATCTTCCCGGAACGCTCGAGCTCGACCCCGCGCCGGTCGTGGCCCGGCCCGCTCCCTGGCTGCGCGGCGTTCCGAGCGAGCGCCTGAGCGCGCAGCCGGCGGTCATCGGCGGTTCGCCGCGCGGCACGTTCACCTACAAGTCGCTCGGCGTCTTCCGCGAGACGCGCCACGTGCCCGGCGCGCCTCCCCGAGTGAGCGGGGCGAAGCTGCGTTTCTACGCGGCGCCTCTCATCGGCGCGGACGGTGACGCCGACAGCGCGATCCTGATTCGCGAGACTCCACTCGCGGCCGATGGATCGATCGAAGCGCGAGGACTGCCGGCCGACGTGCCGCTCTTCGAGCAGCTCGTCGACCGCCATGGCCAGGTGATGATCTCCGCCCACGGACCGGCGCACGTCGCCGGCTTCAACGCCGGCGCTCCAGGCTCGGTGAGCCGCTGTCTGGGTTGCCACGTCGGACACTCCTCGATCCCGCTTCCGGCCCCGATCCCCGGCACCAGGCCATGAGTGCTAGGCTCTCGGCACATCGTGCGGCATCCACTCGTCCAGGAGCTCCTCCATGAAGATCTCGATCCGAACTCCGATGGTCACTTTCGCCATCGCGGCATTCACGGCCGTGGCCTGGATTTCAGGCTGCGGCGGCGGCCTCGGCGCGGCGCCGGCGAAGAAGACCTGGAGCTCATCCCTCGAAGAGCAGATGGCGGAAATGATGAAGGGCGCCGCCGCGGGAGGGGCTCGTGAAGCGCTCAAGCCGCTGGAAGGATCCTGGAGGACGGTGCAGAAGACCTGGCTCGAGCCTGGCCAGCCCACCATCACCGAAGGAACCTCCGAGAACAAGCTCGTCTCCAACGGCCGATTCCTCGAGCAGCGCACCCGCGGCGTGCTCATGAATCAGCCGATCGAGAGGTACGGCTTGACCGGGTACGACAGCAAGAAAACCGCGTACGTCACGTTGTGGGCCGACGATCACGCAAAGGTGATCGAGACCTTCGAAGGAACCGTGGACACCGCGGCCCACGAGATCACGATGCAGGGCAAGGGCAAGGGGCCGGATGGCAAGGACGCGGAGCTCAAGGTCGTCACCCGCTGGATCGACGACGGCCGGCACGTCGTCTCCATCTACGGGATCCGCAACGGCGCCGAAGAGCTGGTGATGGAGACCACCTATCGGCGCATCGCGCCGCGCTAGGGGATCTCCATCGGTCGAGCTCAGTTCGAAGCCGTGCCTCCGCCCCCTCCCATGTCGGCGAGGCGCTTCTTCATGTTCGCGATGGCGCGGTTGGGGCGCTGGCCATCGGGCAGCGTTTCGCCTTCCTTGATGCCCTGCTCCAGCGTTCCCCGCGCCGCGACACTGTCGCCGCGCGCCACATGGATGTTGGCGCGCGTGGTGTAGAAGCCCAGCTTGCGGGGCCCGTAGGCCAGCGACAGCGCCCTGCCTGAAGCCGCCAGCGCCTCGTCGTACTTCTTCATGTCCAGATAGGCGATGGCGAGCCGCGCCGGGGGGTTGTAGTCGTTCGGGAAATCCCGCTCCGACTGCTGCAGCATCGGGATCGCGCGCTCGGGCTGCTTGAGCTCCCGATAGACGGCGAGCCGGTGAGAGTCGAAGACCGTGCGCTGCTCCGGCGTCTTCGCCGTCTCCGCGGCCTTCTCGAGCAGAGCGGAGCACTCGGCCAGGATCTTCTGCCGGCCTTCCTCGTCCTTGGCGTCCTCTCGCGCATCGGCGATCGACAGGTAGATGCCCGAGCGATCGTCGGTCGAGAGCGGGATGGCGGAATTCTTCACGTCCTCGAGGCATCGAGCCTCGAACGCCGCGATCATCTCCTTGCGCTTCGGATGTTCCGCGGGGAGCTGGAGCGCGCAATTGAGCCCGGTCACCGCGGCGCTGGCGCCGAAAGTGGTTCCCACCTGCAGGGCCATGGCTTCGTTCGCGAGCTCGGTGCAGCGCGCCGGGTCACCGCTCTGGCTGAGCGCGAAGAGCGTGGCGTCCACGACGCGCGGATACTGCGGCCAGTCCTTGGGCGCGGCCGCCAGGGCCTGCTGGTAAGCCGATGCCGCGAGCGAATCGGCTCCGGCGGCGTACAGACTGTCGGCGCGGGCCAGCACGGCGTCCAGCTCCGTGCGCGGAGCGGCCACGGCGAGATGGCCGTCATCGAGCAGCTTGTGGAGCTGGGGCAGCGTGGCGCCGCCGATCCAGCGAAGCGCGACCTTCTCGTTCTTCGAGTCGATCACGTAGAGGGTCGGATACGCGGCGATCTTCAGCTTGCGGACGATGGCGGCGTTCTTCGCCTTCTCACCATCGATGCCGAGCCAGACGAACCGTCCGGCATGTCGCCCGAGCGAGGCGTCGGTGAAGACGAACGCCTTCATCGAGCGACACGAGTGTCACCAGGGCGCCGATGTCTCGATGAAGATGGGCAGCTTGCGGGCCCGCGCCTCCTTCAGCGCCCGGGGGTAGTCGTCATGGATGAAAGGCAGGACGGACGCATGCTTCGCCGGAGCGGCGGATGCCAGCCCCAGGGCCGCGACCGTAAGCCAGAAGTAGCGTGAGCCACGCATGGAACCTCCTCGTTGGGAACGTCCCGGAAGTCTAACGCAAAGCCTTCCGGGGTCCAGTCACGCCGCGGGGCGGTTTCGGCTAGAGTGGACTCCTTCCCGGCCGCGTGCGCGAGGAGGTCCTGTGCTCGTTCCGCTCTTCCCAGTCGTGGTGCTCGCCGCCGTCACCGTGTCGGAAGGCTCCGACGCTTTGCGCTCGATGGTCGAGGCCGAGGTGGCGTTCTCCAGGATGTCGGTGGAGCAAGGAATGCGCGACGCATTCCTCGCCAACCTCGCCGACGATGGCATCGTCTTCCAGCCGCTGCCGGTGAACGGGAAGTCGGTGTGGTCGCCGAGTCCCAAGCCCACCGCCACGCTGATCTGGGAGCCGGCGTTCGCCGAGGTCTCGGCCGCGGGGGATATGGGTTACACGACGGGACCCTTCGAGCTGCGCGCGCCTCCCGAGGCCGACCGTCCGACCGTCCACGGCCACTTCCACTCGGTGTGGCGCCTCACGTCCGGCGGATGGAGAGTGGCGGTCGACATCGGCGGCTCGCACGACAAGATGGAGCCGGGTGTGGGCAGCGGGGCGTTCCAGGCCGGCCCCGTGCACGAGCCGGGCTCGAAGGGTGATCGGCACGAGGCCGCAGAGCGCGAGATCCTCGAAGCGGAGAGGCGGTTCTCCAAGTCCGCCGAGCGGGACGGCCTCGAGAAGGCCTTCGCGGCCGTGGCCGCCAAGGACGTGCGGCTCACCCGCGAAGGGAAGGCCCCGGTGCAAGGGATCGACGCGTCCAGCGGCGTGCTGCTGGGCGATGGCCGCGCGCGTTGGACGCCAGGCGGCGTGGGCGCGTCGCGGTCAGGCGATCTGGGCTACGCGTACGGTGTGCGCGAGCGAATTCGCGCGAGTGCTCGGCCCGACACCAGTGTGTTCCTCGATGTCTGGCGCCGGGAGAAGGGGAAGTGGCGCCTGGCCCTGGCGGTGGACAACCCGGTCACGCGCTGACCGATCCGCGGAAAACGTCCTCTTCACTCCTTGCCGAGCAGCTTCAGCACTCCCGTCGTCATCTGCGGCACGTACGTGATCACCAGCACTCCGATCCCGAGGATGAGCAGGAACGGCAGCACGTCACGATAGAGCTGAGGCAGCGGCTTGTTGAAGCGTGAAGAGGCAAGGAAGAGGTTGAGCCCCGCCGGCGGGAACAGGAAGCCCAGCTCGAGGTTGGCGAGGAAGACCACGCCCAGATGGACGGGGTGGATTCCGAAGGCGGCCCCGATCGGCGCCACCAGCGGCGCCAGGATGATGATCGCCGAGTAGATCTCCAGCACGCTGCCCAGGACGAGCAGCACGATATTGAGAACGAGCAGGAAGACGTGGGGTGAGGTGATGTGCGCCTGCACCGTCGCCAGCAGCGCATCGGGGATCTGGGCATCGACCAGCCACCCGGTGAGGCCGAGGGCGCTGGCGAGCAGGATGAGCACGGATCCGCACAGGATGCCGGCGTGGACCAGCACCCTCGGCAGATCGCGCAGCGGATGGATGTCCCGGGTGATGAAGCACTCGATCGCGACGGCGTAGGCGAAGGCGACCGCCGCCGCCTCGACCATGGTGGCGAGCCCGGTGGCGAAGAGCGCGGTCACCACGACCGGCACCGACAGCTCCCACTTGGCGCCCCAGGTGGCCTGCCACGCCTCCCGCAGCGAGAACGGCTGACGATTCGTCTCGACCTTCCAGCCCACCTGGATCCCGTACAGCGCCACGATCACCACCAGGAGAAATCCGGGGACGAACCCGGCGATGTACAGGGAATCGGGCGGGACGTTGGCCACGACCGAGTAGAGGATGACGGGCAGGCTCGGCGGGAACAGCAGCCCCAGGCTGCCGGCCGCGGTCACGATGCCGAGCGTGAACCGCTCCGAGTACCCGGCGCTGCGCAGGATCTGATAGAGGAGCCCGCCCAGCGCCATGATCGTGACGCCGGAGCCGCCGGTGAACGTCGTGAACAAAGCGCACACCGCCGCGACCAGGACCGCCACGCCGCCGGGCATCCACCCGAAGAACGCGCGGAAGAACCGCACCAGCCGATCGGCGGCTTTCGACTCGGCCAGCACGTAGCCGCACACCGTCAGCAGAGGAATCGCCGGAAGCGTGGGAGACACCATGAGGCGATAGACGTCGGCGACCACGGCCGAGACCGGCACGGCATCCTTGAAGAACAGCAGCAGGGCGATGCCTCCCATCGCGACGAAGACGGGAGCTCCGACCAGCGCGGCCAGCAGAATGACCGCGAGCAGCGGCACGTACACGGAAGGTCCCGCCGCGGGGACCAGACCGAGCCCGAATGCCGCGGCGATGCTGCCGAACGCCAGGAGGCGCCCGGGCCAGCGATTCGACGCGTTCCAGGCCAGGCGAAGCGCGATGAGACCCAGACACACCGGCATCACGCACTCGCTCACCCAGACGGGAAGGCCGATCGTCAGCTTCTGCCCCTGTTGGCGGTCGGCATTCACCACGCCCCAGGCGGAGAAGGCCAGCACCGCGCACACCGCCGCCGCCACCGAGTAGGAGAATTGGCGAGCGGCGTTGCGCAGGTGCCACTTGCCGATCGCCTCGGCGCTCGAGAGCGTGAGGTGGCTCCCGTGGCGAGTCGCCAGAAGACCGCCCACGAAGGCGAGCCACAGCACGAGCTGGCCTCGGTAGGACTGGGAGCCCGGGATCGCGAAGTTGCCGAGCGGACGCCCGATGGCGTCGATGAGCGGCAGCAGCATCGAGACGAGGAACGCGACGATGAGCGCGCCGCTCTCGATCGTGTGGAGCGCGGACGAAAGCCGGCCAGGCCGAGGCCGATCTTCGGCGTGGAGAGCCTGGTGGGCGGCTTCGCTCACGACGCGTCTAGCGTCCGGCCTTGCGCACGATGTCCCGCTCGCGCACGGCGAGGTCGAGGATGTCCTTGGGCACCGCTTTCTCGCGGAGCTGGGTGGCGAACGACTCGGCGGTGGCGCGCCACACCTTGGCCTCGGCCGGAGCGATGCGGACGACGGTGAGGCCGCGCTTGCCCATCTCGACCACCGAGGTCGAGTCCTGGCCTGGAATCTCGCGCTCGAGGCGCGTCTCCGTCTTCTCGCAGGCCGCGAGGATCGCCGCGCGATCCGCGGGAGAGATCTTGTTCCATGCCGACTTGGTGATGACCAAGGCACCGGCGAGCGGACCGAGCCCGATGTCGGCCATGTAGGGCGCCTTGCGATACCACTGGAGCAGATTGGCGGCCAGGGGAGGCGAAGGCAGCGCGTCGATCATCCCGGTCTGGAGCGCGGGCAGGATGTCGGTCGCCGCCAGCGCCACGGGGTTGAACCCATTCGCCTTCCACATCTGCACCGAGAGATCGTCGCCGGCCCACACGAAGATCTTGAGCTTCTTGAGCTGCTCGATGGTCTTGACCGGCGTGCGCGTGAAGAAGTGCACCCATCCGCCATGGCCCCAATTGAGCAGCACGAAGCCCTTCGCCTCGAGGCGCTTCTTGAACTCCGGCTCCATGCGATCGATGACCTGGAACAGCTCGGGATAGCTCTGGAAGAACATCGGGATCCCGAACACGCGGAACGACTCGTCGATGTCCGTGAGTCCGGTGAGCGTGAGCGCGGCCGCCTGGATCTGGCCGATGCGCATCTTGCGCACCACGTCGGGCTCGTCTCCGGTGACCCCGCCGGGATAGATGCGTAGCGAGACCCGGCCCTGAGTGGCGGACGTCCATTCGGCGCCCATGCTCTTCAGCGCCTTGTCCCACACCGAGCCGTCGGGAACCAGAGTCGCGAGCTTCACGACGTTTCCGGAAGCCTGCGCATCGGCCTGCGCCGGCAGCACAGCGAGGGCCACGACAAACAGCGCGGCGACGAGTCTCATCGGGATTCCTCCGCGGAGGTGGTGTCGGATTCGAGGAAGAGCTCGTCCTGGCGCGCCAGCAGAGTACGAGCCTTGCTTTGGAGGATCAGCGTCTCGAGCCGGCGCTTCGGGTTCTTGTCCGGATCGATGTCCAGCGCCTTCTCGAGAAGCTGACGGAATTCCTTGCGGTTCTGTGAGGCCACGGACACGCTCTGCGCGAACGTCACGTACGGGCTCGAGCGCTGGCCGCGCGAGAGGTCCACCGCGCGCACGAAGTGCCGCTGTGCGCGCTCGGGAGAGCCTCCCATCGCCGGCGGCAGCGCTTCCATCAGGATCATCGCCTCGTGGAGCGCCCCCTCCTCGTACGTCTCGTCCAGCTCGAGCCCGCGCTGGATGAGCGCCTTCACGACTTCGATGTCGGCGGTCAGCTCCGGCCGGTCCTTGCCCAGGTTGATGGCCGATCCCCAGGAGGCGGCGGTCCAGTAGATCCATGGCACGTCCTGCTTCTTCAGCACGCGGACCACCGAGTCCGGGCGCACCGAGAGCCGGCTCGCGAGGCCTTTGTGCGGAACCTCGAGGCCGCGCACGCCGAAGTCCCGCGCGCGCAGGAACAGACGGAGCGCGCGACCCTGGAGCCGCTGGGCTTCTTCATAATGGGTGGGCTCGATGCGCTCCGCCTCGAGCTGGATGAAGCCGTAGGCGTACTGCGTGTAGCCCTGACACGCGCTGAGCAGGAGGCCGCGGTGCTTCGGCACCGTCTCGAGCAGCGACTCCATGGTCTTCAGGCCGAAGGGAAGCGCGTCACGCACCAGCTCGGGATCGTCGTCACGCGCGAAGACGTCGCCTCCTTCGGAGAGCGAGTTGGCGACGCCATTCACCGCCATGCGCTTGAGCGAGCAGCCGGTTCCGACGAGGAGGAGAGCGCACAGCGAGAGCCGAGGAAGGATGGAATGCATGTGCGCGCAAGCTAAGACGGGGTGCATCAAAGGTCAACCGCTCGCGTCTGCTCTCTCTCGAACCCCGCAGGCCGCCGCTGGTTCCAGTCCGTCTCACGCTCGTAGGCGGCTCCCCAGCCGAGCACACGGCCGTCCTCGAAGGCCCGGCCAACGATCTGCAGTCCGATCGGGAGGCCCTCGCGATCGAAGCCGCAGGGCAGCGACAACGCCGGATGCCCCGAGAGGTTGAAGGGCGGCATCCATCGGTTCCATGCCTCCGCCGGCTCGCGCGACATCGGCTCGCCGATGGGCGGCGCCGTGCGGGGCAGGCTGGGAGCGATCAGCACCTCGGCCTCTTCGAGCATCCGCTCGAGCGAGCGTTGGACACGGGCTTGCTCGCGGCGCGCGTGAACGTAATCCACGGCGGAGACCATGAAGCCGCGCGCCAACGCCTGGCGAGTGAGCGCCGAGTACTCTCGAGGCCTCTCTCGAAGCGTGCGCTCGTGGATCGCGCTCGCCTCCGTGGCGAGCATGGCGTGGAAGGCCGTGTACGCATGCTGAAGCGATGCGGTGTCGAGGTCGACCCGAAGCGCGCCGAGGCTCTCGAGCGTTCCCGCCGCCTCTTCGACCGCGGACGCCACGACGGGCTCCGCATCCGCGAAGAGCGGGGCGCCGAGCAGTCCGAATCGACGCCCGCGCAGATCGGTCGCGCCGGCGAATCCCTCGGTCGGCGCCTCCGCGCACCACGGGTCTTCAGGATCGTGCACGGCGATCGCGGCGAGCAGGGCCGCCGCGTCGGCCACGGTGCGCGCCATGGGTCCGACGTGATCCAGCGACCACGCGAGCGGGAACACCCCACGACGGCTGACGAGGCCGAAGGTCGGCTTGAGCCCCACCACGCCGCACGCCGCGGCCGGGATGCGGATCGAGCCGCCGGTGTCGGTGCCGATCGCCAGCGGCGTCATGCCGGCGGCGAGCGCGACGCCCGCGCCACCGCTGGACCCGCCCGGCACGCGGTCCATGCTCCAGGGATTGCGACAGACGCCGAACGCCTCGTTCGTGCTCGTGACCCCGTACGCGAACTCGTGGAGGTTCTGCTTTCCCAGGCACACGGCGCCCGCCCGGGCGAGTCGCTCGACGACGAACGCGTCGCGCTTCGGCACGTGATCGGCGCGCACCCGGGAGCCGGACGTGCAGCGCACTCCCGCGACGTCGATCAAGTCCTTGATCCCGACCGGGACGCCGCACAAGGGGCTCGGCGCTTCGCCCCGACCGATCGCGGCCTCGGCGGCGCGGGCCTGGTCCATCGCTCGCTCGGGCGTGAGGGTGATCCACGCGCGCAGCTGCGGATCGAGTCGATCGATTCGCTCGAGCAGCTCGCGAGTCACCTCGACCGGCGAGAGCGAGCGGCGCGCATAGCGGTCGGCCAGCTCGGCCGCCGGGAGGAAGGCGGCGCTCAAGACCGCCGCGCGCGCGCGCGGGGCGGGCGCGGCGCGTCGTCCACGCCGAGCCGGTCGGCCACGGCGCGTATCCTGGCGCGCAGGCTGTCGACCCCGGGCGCGATCGGCTCCGCCACGTCGTCGAGATCGAGACCGCGCTCGCGCAGCGTCCGGCGCACGTGCTCGGCGGTTTCAGGGAGATCGCTCACGCGGGAGTCCTACAACGCCGGGACTCCCGCGACAAGCGCGGCGATCACCTAACGCGAGCGGGGTTGCAAGGCGGGCTTGACCGGCCCCCCCGGCGCGGGCGCGACCGGCGTGGGCTCGTCCCCGGGCGGCGGCGAGATCTCGTTGTGCGGAAGCGCCGCGTACAGATCGACGCGGCCGCGCCCCATGATGCCCGCGAACAGGGGGTTCAATCCGTCGACCGAAGGAGCGTTCATCTTCACGGCTTCGGTCGCGTGGCGGCCATCCGCTCCGGGGTCGGCCGCGATGAGCAGCGCCGCCGCGCCGGCCAGGAAGGGCGCCGCCATCGAGGTGCCGCCGCCGGAGGCGTAGAGCCCGCGACCAGGAGCCCGCGCATAGAGGCTCACGATGCCCACGCCCGGCGCCGACACGTCGATGTGCGTGCCGTAGTTCGAGAACGTGGCCAGCTTGTCGCCGGGATCGACCGCGGCCACCGCGTACACGTCCGGATAGGCCGCAGGGTACTGGCCATCGCTCGACGACTGGTTGCCGGCGGAGGCGATGAGCGCCACGCCCTGGTTGGTGGCGACCTGGACCGCGCGACGCACGACCCCGACGTCGTGGGTGAGGCCGAGGCTCATGTTGATGACCTGCGCGTCCAGCTCCAGCGCGTCATTGATCCCGGCGGCAAGGCCGAACGCCGTGCCCCAGCCGTCGTCGTTCAGGACGCGCACGGCGATCAGCGTCGCGTGCGGCGCAGTGAGGTGGACGATCCCGGTCACGTGCGTGCCGTGGCCGTACGCCTCGTGCGGATCGCCGTCATCGTCGAAATCCTTGTCGTCAGCGGTCTCGTCCGCGGAAGGACCATGCGGATGCACCGACCAGTCCTTTCCCATGACGATCGGAGTGGCTCCCCAAGCGGGGTGGAACCTGTCGATGCCGGTGTCGAGCACCGCCACGTGGGCGCCGTCGCCCTGCGAGGTCGCCAGCGCCTCCTGCAAATGGATGCGTGTGAGCTGGGGTTGAGAGGCGTAGTGAGCCTCGGTGAGCTTGCCATCCTCGTCGTCGAAGGACATCGGAGTGCCTTCGTATTCGGGCGCCTGGAGGTAACGGTTGAAGTCCGCCTCTTCGACGTCCTTGTCGTTCTGGAGAGCCTCGACCAATTCGACGGCCGGCTGGCTGGTGCTTGCGACGAGGTAATAGAGGGTTCCCTCGAGGTCCACGCGCTCGACCTCGACCAGGTCGTGCCGGGCCAGGAAGTCCGAGAACATCGCCCCCAACTTCAGGGTCACGATCGCCTGACCCTCGACCACGCCTCCCGGCTGGATGCGGTGGAGCGAGGCCATCCCACGGGCGAAGGATGACGTGCCCGAAGGATCCGTCGGACGCTGCATGGAGCCGCAGGACGAGAGAACGGCGACCGCACACACGGCCGCCGCGACGCGAAGAGGAGCCTGGCCAATCATGAGAGTGCCTCGCTCGGAGAGGGCCGCCCATAGAGGGCGAACGGAGCCCAGGTGTAGGCCGAACCTCGCTCGGCCCGGATCCGTCCTGACGCGTGCATCCATGCTCGCATCGGGGAGCGACCCGAAGCCAGCGCTTCGTAGAACAATCGCATCCATGAGCGCGCCGCTTCGTCCCCCACCGACCACAGGCTGACGAGCACCGCGCGTGCGCCCGATTGCACCAACGCGGGCAGGAGACCGAACGCCTCGTCTCCTCCCCAAACCACGGCGTCCCCGGTCCGGCAACCGCTCAACACCACCAGACGCGCCCGAGTTCCGGCTTCGAGGACATCGAACGCCGTCCATCGCCCGTCGGAGAGGCCGATGCCGGAGAGCCTCGGCTCTTCGACGTCCCGCACTCCGTGCGACGCCACGTGGATCAGTCGCGCGCCACCCCACCGGTCCCGGAAGACCTTCCGTCTCGCCTCTGCCCCGCACAAGAGCCACGCATGCGGGAGGCACTCGGCCACCTCGCGGGCCTCGCGCTCGGCGGTCGGCGCCTCCGCCGAGGCAATGCCGGCCACCAAAGCCGCACCGGATGCGGGAGGCTGGACCATCTCCCCGTAGAGACGGTCGCGGGCGCTCAGCAGATACGTCGTTTCTCGCCGCTCGCCGAGCGGCCGGCCGGAGGCCGGCAGGGCGTGGAACGGAAGGTCGCGCAGCCAGCCGTGAGGGACCACGGTCAGCGGACCTTCCGAGGGGTGGAGCGCGAGGGCCGGCTCGAGCAGCGCGCGTGAGAGCGTGGCGAGCAGCTCGTCCTCGGTGGCGCGCAGCGCGTCGCGGCGCTCGGTGCCAGCTTCGCCTTCGAGGGCGTAGCGGTCCCAGAGGCGCCGGAGCCTGAACACGCATTGGTGGAGCGTCTCGGGAGCGGCGTCGAGGCGCCGGTGGGAGAGCCGCTTTCCACCCATCACGAAAACGTGGATCGCGCGCCGCCCCACGAAGTATTCGATCAGGGTTTCGTCCGCGGCGAGCGCGCGCCTGAGTCTCGCGACCTCGGCCGGCCCCAGCCGCGATTGCCTCGCCTGCCGCGACGTCTCGATCTGCAGGCGCTCGTAGATCTGCTGGAGCCGCGCCACCACCGCCGAGCGCCGCCCGGGATCGCGCGCCGGCCGGGCGTCGAGCCGGTCGAGCTCCACCCTCAGCTCGAGGGCGGACTCGAGACGTGCCACGCGCGGGTCGGGTGCGGCGGCGACCCGCAGGCGCGGCACGTGCGCGCGCTCCGACCACAGGAACGCGCGCTCCGCCGAAGCGTCCGAGGCGGAGAGCCGCTCGATCGCCTGTTCGGCGACTTCGGCCTGGTCGACCGAGAAGCTGGCCCGCAAGGTCTCGGTCGGGATGCGCGCGCGCAACAGGTCGGCGATCGCCGCCGCCCGCTCGAGACGCTCCATCGCCACTTGCTCGTCTCGTGCGGCGCGTGCGGAGACCAGCGCCCAGCGCTGCTCGAGCCAGGGATCGGGGTGACGCCTCAGGATCGCCCGCACCCGATCCAGCTGCCGAGAGACGCTCGCGTCGCCGCGAGCCGCCGCGTCCTCGGCCAGCCACAGGCGGGCCTCGGCCTCGAACACTCTCTGCCCCGCCTTGTCGAAGTGGCGCACCGCGGCGCGCGCTCGGGCGCGCACGTCCGTGGCCAGCGGCGGGAGGTGCAGCAGGCGGAGTCTCTCGAGACGCGTCCACGCCGCGAGTGACCGCTGGCCGATCCGCTCGAAGCGCCGCGCCGCCTCTTCGAGGTCCGCCATGGCCGCGTCGGTCCGAGCGGCGCGGCCGTGCCAGCGCGCGCGCAGAACGTGCGCCTCGGCTTGCTCCCACAGCGGGGCCGCGCGCTCGAAGCGCTCGATCGCCCGGTCGAACAGGGGGCCCGCGGCGACCCACCGTCCGAGGTCGAGCGCGATCCGGCCGCGTGCGACCGCGGCCATCCCCTGGAGCATGGGCTCCTCGAGCGCGTCCGCCTCACGCTGCGCCGCTTCGAGCAGCCGGCTCGCCTCGTCGTAGCGGCCGAGCCGCGCCAGCGCGGCGCCGTGCGCGAGCCGGCACTGCGCCTTGGCGCTCTCCGATCCCCGCGTCGCCCATAGCGCGGCGCTCGATTCGAAGTGCGGCAGGGCGTCTCGCAGGCGCCCGATCTCCGTGAGGAGGTTCGCCATGTTGAATCGGGTGAGCGCCAGATCCATCGTGTCCCCGCGGCGGGCGAATACGCGCTCGGCGGCGCGGTAGCGCGCCATGGCGCGCACCGGGCGGTCGCGTCTCAGGTGCAGGTTCGCGAGGTTCACGTCGAGGCGTGACGCGCGCCGCTCCTCACCCATCCGCAGGAACACGCGCCGAGCGTCCGCGGCCAGTCCGATGGCTTCCTCGTCTCGTCCCAGGTGGGTGAGCACGTCGATCATTCCGATCGCCGTGCGCGCGCGCTCCAGCGGCTTGCGCGCTCGCTCGAAGGCGCTCAGGGCCGCCTGGTAATCGCGCAGGGCCGGCCCATAGCGATGGAGTCCGCGCAGCGCGTGGGCTCGGGCCCGGCGCGCCACACCCAGAACCGCATCATCGCGGAAGCGCCCCGCGGCGGCCGCGAAGCGTCGCGCCAGCCGCAGCGCCCGTTTCCGGTCGGCGCGGCCGATCTCGCTCAGCCTGTCGCCGAGGGCCAGCGCCTGCGCGAGGTCGAGAGGCTTGGAGAAATCGGCGGCGTGGTGCGCGTCAAGTGGCGGCGCGTCGGGGGGCGATTCCGCGTGGCCCATGGCGCCATGAGGCAACGGAAAGAGTCATGGCGTCAATTCCGGAGTCGACACTTCCCAGCCATCCCCGACCACGACGAGGTGAAAGGGCGAGCTTGGACGCTCGCGAAGATTGAACTCCCCGTGGGGCTCGCTCCGAGTCTCGTCCCGCGTCCGGCCACTGACCTCGAGTCGAACCAGGCAGCCGCCGAGCGGCGGCGGCTCACCGGCCACCGAGAAGATCTGGCCGCTGACGCCGAAGGGGGCCGGCTCGCTTTCGTGGCTCAGCGCGACCTCGATCTCCAGCCGCTCGGTGGCCAGCAGCCACTGCCTTGGCCCCGAGCCCGTCGAGCGGATTCCCGAGCGCACGTCCTCCGCGCTGTCGAACACGACGTGAGCCACATAGGTGCCGGACATCGGGCGCAGGAAACCGCGGGGCACCGCGCGCTGCTCCGCCCGGTGACGCCACACGTCCGGCGCTCCGGGATCGAGGGCTTCCGGCAGCGCCTCCATCCAACCGCGCAGCTTCTCGAGCCGCCCGCGGCATGGCTCGCAATCCTCGAGATGGCTCCGAGGTCGGCCCTTGGAATCCGCATCGTCGAGCATGTCCAGAAGCTCGCCCCAGGTCAGGTGATCACGGTCGGTCATCGGTCACCGCTCCTGGATACGGACGACGAGAGCGCCTTGCCGGATACACGCGTCATGCCGAGCGCCCCTTCCGCCGCCTGGAGTCGAGCGCTTCGAGCAGCCGCTCGAGGCATCGCATGCGCGTCGGTCCGACGCTTCCCACCGGCATCCCGAGCTGGCCGGCGACCTGCCGGTAGTCCGGCTCTTCACGCTCGTAGTAGAGCGCCCGCAGCAATTCCCGGCAACGTGGTGAGAGGGTCGCGAGCGCTTCGCGCACTTCCTGGGCCCGTTCCATGCGCTCGAGCACGGCTTCCAGCTCAGGACCGGGATCCGGAAGGTCAGGAGGCTCGGCCGTGAGGGATTCCCGCCGCCGTCGCGCGAGATGGTCGAGACACAGGTGCCGCGCGGTCACCATGAGCCAGCGCGTGAGCGCGCGCGGATCCTCGATGCGGCCCGCGTGGCGATGGAGCCTGAGAAAGGTCTCCTGGAAGAGGTCCTCTCCGTCGCTGGCCGCGATCCGGTGCGCGCGGATCACCGAATGGACCAGGGCCTGATAACGGGCGACCAGATCGCGCCATGCGGACTCTTCGCCCGCCACGGCGCGCGCCAGGAGCCCCTCACGTTCCGTCATGGCCGCCCATCTTAGCGGGAACGCGCGCCTCGTGTTCGACACGACTGGTATCTCGACGAGGCTCCGGCCCGTCTTCTTCACGCCATGGCTTTGTCCCGCTCGAAACGTCCCGCGCGATTCCTCCTCGGCGCACTGCTCCTGATCCTTCCATCGACTCTCGCGTGGAAAGCCTCGCGCCCTGGAACGCGGCTCGAGTACACGGTGACGCATTCGCCCACCGGGATGGAGGTCGAGATGCGGTGGCGCGGCGCCGGCCCCGGCGACACCCCCACGTTTTCGAGACTGCGTCTCGCGGGGGGGCCAGGCATCGACGAGGTCAGCGCTCTCGATCGGCAAGGCCGAAGCCTTTCCGTCGTCCAGGAGATGCCGGCCGGCTCATCACCTCGCTGGCGCGTCGTGGCCCCCGCTTCCGGCGTCGCGCGCGTGCGGTACCGCGTGACCGCCGCGCCGCGGGCCGAAGGCTCGATGAAACCCGAGGCGCAGAGCTCGGCGATAGGACCGTCGTGGTCGCTCCTGGCGGGCCGCGACCTGTTCCTGGTGCCGTCGTCCTTCGAGCGGGTGAAGGCCGTCATGATCCGCCTCGACGCGCCCGCTGAGCAACGCGCGATCGCACCGTGGCTCGAGCCCGGGCGAGGCACGGCTCCCCAGCGTGTCGCCGGAGGACTCGAGGAGCTGCTGGCTACGCCGCTCGCATTCGGCCGCTTCGCCTTGGACTCCTTCGCGGTCGGCGCCACGCGCTACCGAGTGTGGAGCGAGGCGTCGATCCCGGGCTCGGAAAGGACGCGAATCGTCGCACAGGCCCGCGCCGTGGCCACCGACCTCGCGGACCAGGTGCGGCGGCCTCTGGGCGCGACCTACACGGTGATCGCGACCCCCACGCTCGACGACCTCGGAACGCCGACCGGCGCGGCCTGGGGGAGTGGCCAGGGCGGCGGCGCCTCGCCGCTCACGACCACGCGGCTCCGAGGGATCGCGCTCTCTCTGGCGGATGCCTACGTCCTGTCACGGCCGCATCGATTCGAGCTCGACGCGTTGGACGAGAGCTGGCTCGCGCCTGCCCTTCGCAATCTCTTGGCCGAGAGAGCCGTGGCCCGCGCCCGCGGCGTGTCGCGGGCCGACCTCGATCGCGTGCTCGCCTATCGCTACGCGATGCTTCCCGAGACGATGCGCGAGGATCTCGACCTCGAGCGGGTTCGCACTCCGTTCCCGACGGCCGAGGGCCAGGTCGCGGCGGTCGAGGAGGCCGGCCCCTACGTGCTCGCGCGTCTCGATCGAGATCTGGCCGGAGACGATCCTGGGCGCTCGCGGCTCGCCGCGGCGCTGGCGCGCGCCGCTCGCCACGATCACGTCCGCTCCTTCTGGTCCGCGTTCGATCCCGAAGACCGCGAGCGCGTCGCGGCATTTCGAGCCCGGTACGTGAGAGGCCGCGAGCTGCTCGACGTCTCCGCCGACCGGGATCCTGCCGAGATGCAGACGGTCTCCCCGATCACGGGTGTGCCGGTGCAACGCGTGCGCCTCGCGGCGACGGGCCATACGCTCGGCTATCTCGAGCCATGCGGGTGCCGCGTCAACCAGGCCGGCGGCGTCGCCAAGCGCGCCCGCCGCGTCGCCGAGCTGCGCGCGCGCTTTCCGGGACTGTTACTGGTCGACGCGGGATCGTCGTTCGGCGATCCGGGCCAGATGCCGATGCTCGACGAGCTCGCGCGCGCGGAGCTCCACCTCTATCTCGGCACGATGCGGTCGATGGGCTACGACGCGCTCGCGCCGGGATGGTCCGATCTCGCTCGTGGCCCTTCCTTGTTCGCGACGCTCGGAACCGGGTCGGCTCTTCCCTATACCACCGCCAACCTTCGTCACTCGCGCAAGTCCCTCGCTCCTCCCGCGCGCGTCGTCGAGCGCGACGGTGTGCGCGCGCGGATCGTCGGCGTCTTCGAGCCCGCCCTCCCGCTGCAGCGGCCTTCGCGCCTCGACGCGAGCCTCGACTCGCTGGAGATCGAGGACCCGGTGGCGGCTGTGCGGGCCGCGCTGGCCGGCGCGCCCTCGTCCGATCTCTGCATTGTTCTCGGGGAGCTTTCCTATCGCGCGGTCCGCGAGATCGCCCGGACCTGCCCCGAGGTGGATGTCATCGTCACCAGCCCCGACCGCATCCGTGGCGAGCTGACGGCGAACGGCGCGGGCTCGAGCCTGAGCCCGTCATCGGGTTTTCTCGATCGCGCGTTCGTCCTCTACGCGGACCTCGGCGAGTACGGGATCGAGACCCTCGATCTCGGTCTCGGCATGGACGGTCGCGTCGTCGACGCGCGGGTCGAGCCGTTCGATCTCGGTGACGACGTGCGCGAAGACCCCGTGGTGCGCGCGAGGCTGGATCGCTTCTACACCACCGTCACCCGGACCATGACGACCGCCCATGTCGAGATTCCGGACGCGGCCGATCCCGAGCGACGGGGCGGGTACGCCGGGAGGCAGGCCTGCGCGTCCTGTCATCCGTCGGAGACCGCCCAGTGGGAGACCACGGCGCACGCGGACGCCTTCAAGACGCTGCTCGACGCGCACCGCCACTACCAGCCGCGGTGCGTGGCCTGCCACGTCGTTGGGTTCGGGACCCCCGACGGCTATCGCTCCGATTCGCGAGAGCTGGCGGACGTGCAGTGCGAGGCCTGCCATGGACCGGGGGCGGCGCACGCGCGCGACCCGATTCGCGGCCGGATCGCCCGCGAGGTCCCGGAACGGGTTTGCGTGTCCTGTCACACGCCCGAGCACTCGGACGCGTTCGTCTACCAGGACCGGCTTCCGCTCGTGGCGCACGGGAAGAGAGGGATCACGGCATCGCGCGCTGCGGAGGAAACTCAGGGCGCGCGGCGCTGACGAGAGAATGACGCGTGGGGAACTCCTCCACGTGCGCGGCGCGAGCCCGGCCCTTCGCTCCGCGAAAGCTTCGGGCCGGAGGAGGAAACCTCCATGCGTACGTTCATTCTCCTGGCGCTGGTGGCCACGGTCGTGGCCCTCGGTCTGACCATGGCTCCGACGTCGCAACCTTCGCGTTATGGCACCGCGCTCGGGACCAGCGTCGCCTTCGCACAGGACGACGAAGTGATTCCGCCGAAGCCGAGACCCGATCCGGCGTGCCAGCGCGCTTGCCTGAGCGCGAACGGCGTCAAGTTCTGCGGGACCGGGACCGGCGTCAAAGGCTGCAAGAGCATCGTCAACAACAACTGTATCTTCGTGATCTGTCCGCTGTAGACGCGACGCCCGCGGCGGGGCCGTCATTCCGGGTCGGGATGGCGAGCCTCTCGCCGCGGGCGGGCGCTGGCGTCATCCGCGAAGCGCGACGAGGCAGACCCGACGCTAATGGGCAGTCGGCTTGGCCGCCGACTTTCCCCAGATCTCCGCGAGCCGCCGGTCGCGGCCGCATCCCTCGCGATAGCTCTTGTAGCGCTCGGGATTCACCTGGCAGTAGTTCTGGTGATAGTCCTCGGCGGGCCAGAAGACGCCGGCCGGCTGGATGATCGTGACGATCGGTTTCTTGAGCACGCCGGACTTCTCGAGCGCCCGCTTCGACGCGTACGCGGCGTTGGCCTCGGTGGAGTCACGATAGAAGATCGCGGAGCGGTAGTGCTTTCCGATGTCGCAGAACTGGCCGTCGCCCTGGGTGGGATCGATGCTGTGCCAGAAGATGTCGAGCAGCTTCGCGTACGAGATCTGGGCGGGATCGTAGGCGATGTCGATGGCCTCGAAATGTCCCGTCCTGTGCGACGAGACCTGCTCGTAGGTCGGATGCTTCTCGCGGCCACCGGTATAGCCGGAAACGACGGATTTGATCCCGGGCCTTCCCTCGAAGTCGTTCTCCCCGCACCAGAAGCAGCCCATGGCGAAATAGGCATGCTCGGTCGCGGTCGAGATCACCTTCATCCTCGGCGAGGTGGACGGAGCTTTCGCCGGCGCATTCGCGGCGTGAAGCGCCGCGGGGAGGAGCAGGACGGTCAGCAGGATCGAGGCGCGGAACATGGCAGGAGCATACAACAGCAACGGCCGGGGATTGTTCTCCCCGGCCGCCCGGACCGCCTTCGAGTTTCTCTAGTGGCGGCCCTTCTTCTTCATCTGTCCCGGAGGCCCGCCGTGCGGGTGGCTCTTCCACGACTTCGACGGCACGCGCAGGATCGGCTGCGGGACCGAGCGCACGTCGACCACCATGTACGGCCCGCTGGTCCTCGACGAGCGGTACCAGTAGCCGTCGTTGTACAGGTAGTACCTGCCGTTGTAGCGGAAGACGTCGTAGTCCGTGTTGTCGACCGCGTAGACCAGCGTCCCGGGAATCGCGACGAGATCCGGCCGCGTGCCCAGCACGACGCGGGGCGCAGGCGGCGCGTTGTTCACGCCCACCGTGAATCCGTAATACGTCGCCGCGCCAGCCTGCGGCGCCATGGCGACCGCAAAGCCCAGCATCAGCGCGATGGCCGTCCAGCGCTTCACCATTCGAGTCTTGATCATGATCGCTCCCTTCGTTCGAGAGGCGGTCAATGCCTCGCTCGTTGGACGCGCTCGCGCGGTTCCTTGCGCTTGGGGTCCTTCAGCACCACGTTCACGCCGTCGATCGTTCCGGTGACGACTCTCTGGACCTGCTCGACCGCTTCGGCGCCGACTTCACCCGCGGCGCGGATCGCGCCCGAGGCCGCCGCCGAGGCCGTCTCCTCGACTTCCATGCCGAGGTCGCGCGCCGCTTCGATCGCGCCCTCGACCGTCCCCTTGGCGGCATAGCCGATGTCGCCGCCGAGATCGTGCACGCCGCGCACCACGGCGCCGGCGCTGCCGGTCACGGTGTCCAGTGTCGCCTGGCCCACCTGCTGCGAGCCGCGAATGGCGCCCATCATGATCGACTTCGCCGCGTCCCCGACTTCCACGCCCACTTCCGCGACGCCGTGCACGGCTCCGGCCACGGTCTCGACCACGAGACCCGAGACTTCCTCCTGCGCCGCACGCGCGGTCCTGAGCGTCTGCGCCAGCGTTCCGCTCACGCCTTCCACCACCGCGCCGGCCACGTCTCCCGCGCCCTCCAGCGCGCCGACGACGTTCTGTCTGGCTTCCGCCATGACGTTCTTCGATTGCCGCTTCCTGGCCATGTGAAAAACCTCCTGAAACACTCCGGACGTGCGCGCGGAATCGGGTTCAGCGGCCGCCGCGCATCACGGCGCTTCCAATGCGAGACCGGTGCCAGGAATTGGGGGACGTTCTATGGCCAATCCAGAAAGGAAGTTGGAGCGCCGCGCGGGTCTGGAGGCCGCGATCCATGCAGGTAGGAGGTGCCGAGACAGTGAAGAAGCTACAAGGAAGCCGTGATCGTTGACGAACATTTGAAACGCTCGTAGGGTGCTCGCCGTTCCTTCCGACCTGTCCATTGCGGCGACGCCGGAGGCGGTCCCGCGAAAGGCTCCCATGAACCTGTCCGCCGCGCTGCTTCCCGAGTTCGATCAGGAGATGTCGACCACTCGCCGCCTTCTCGAGCGCGTGCCGTCGGATCGAGGAACGTGGAAGCCGCACCCCAAGTCGTTCTCCATGGGCCACCTCGCGCAGCTCATCTCACGCATGCCGGGATGGATCACGCAGATCATGAAGGAGACCCGGCTCGACTTGATCGCGGCGGCGCCCTACAGCCTCGAGAGCACCCCCACGCTGCTGGCGGAATTCGATCGTCACGTGCGCGAGGCGCGCATGGCGCTCGAGCGAGCGAGTGAAGAGGATTACTCGGTGACGTGGTCGCTGGCTTCGGGCGATCGCGTGTTCTTCACGCTGCCGCGAGGTGTGGTGGTTCGCCAGACCATCAATCACCTCGTCCATCATCGCGGCCAGCTCAGCGTGTACCTGCGGCTGGTGGACGTTCCGCTGCCGTCGATCTACGGACCCACCGCCGACGAAGGCTGGTCCTGATCGGGAATCGCCGTGGGTCGAGGCTTGAACGTCTCGGATTGTTGAACACCTGCGCAGTGATTCGAGCGGAAACCCCGTGACCCGCTGATCGGCCGGGGTGTAGCTTGCTTGAAGCGAGACCCGTTCCCTGCGGCTCCTGCCGCAGCTCCCTCACGTCGGTCACGCACTCCCGAGAGCAAAAGTCGATTACACGGACCCGAAGAGGAAGCGACGTATGACTCCCCGCCTGGCTGCCGTCGCGAACACCACCAAGCTCCTGATCCTCATCCTCACCCTCGGCGCCCCGCTCGCAGGATTCCCGGCGAAGGCCCGCGCCTATCCCGCGAACTTCACCGACACGCAGTTCATCGGTGGCACCGGCGTTCTCTCGAGTCCGGTCGCGCTGGCCTGGTCCAGGGATGGCAGCCGGCTCTTCATTGGCGAGATCGGCGGACGGATCAAGGTCTGGACGGGCGCGCTGCCGCTGACCACCGCGCTCACGCTGTCGGTGCAGAACTTCGAAGAGCAGGGCTTGCTGGGGCTGGCGCTCCATCCCAACTTTCCCACGCAGCCCTACGTGTACGTGCTCTACACGCCGGGCAGCAATCCACAGAGGGGCGGCTTCCAGCGCATCTCCCGCTTCACGTTCAACCTTGCCAACAACACGCTCGGCAGCGAGCTGGTGCTCCACTCGACCTTGCCCTGCGGGAACGGGTACCACGTCGCCGGGGGTCTCCGGGCGTCCCCGGATGGCTACCTCTACGCCACCGACGGCGAGAACGGCCTGGCCACCGACTATCCGCAGCAACTCGGGCGGCTCGAGGGCAAGATGATCCGCATCAA